>JALOLG010000255.1 GCA_025456105.1 Ilumatobacteraceae bacterium
CCGACCCCGACGCCGCCCGGGCTCACCTCCCCCAGCAGCATCGAGAGCAGGGCGACGCCACCGCCGAGTGGGGTGAACGAGTCGTGCATCGCGTTCACCGAGCCGTTCGAGGTGTTCGTCGTCGCTGCCGCCCACAGACCCGACGCCACGCTGCCGAACCTGACCTCCTTGCCCTCGAGGTTGCCGCCCCCCTGGTCGGCCGAGATCGACTGGTCGACCCCCAGCCTCGTCAGCTCCTGGTTCCCCGACGTCTCGGCGAGCACGGCCACGGCCGAGGCCGCGACGAGGATGCACACCATCACGCCGAGCAGCACGCGACCCTGACGACGGTCACCGACCAGACGTCCGTACGCGATCGGGAAGGCCAACGGCAGCAGCAGGATCATCACCGTCTCGACGAGGTTCGACCACGGGGTGGGGTTCTCGAACGGGTGCGCCGAGTTCACGTTGAAGAAGCCGCCGCCGTTCGTGCCGAGCTGCTTGATCGACAACTGCGACGCGGCCGGGCCGCCGGGGATCTGCTGCGTCGCTCCTTCGAGCGTCGTGACCACCGTGTGACCCGACAGGTTCTGCACCACACCCGTCAGCACCAGCAGCGCCGCACCGATCACCGCAAGCGGCACCAGCACGCGGGTGATCGTGCGCGTGAGGTCGACCCAGAAGCTCCCGATGGTCCGGGCCCTCGCCCGGGCCACGCCGCGGACGATGGCGACGGCGACCGCCATCCCGGCGGCGGCCGACACGAAGCTCTGCACCGTCAGCCCCACCATCTGGGTGAGGTGGCTCAGCGTCGTCTCGCCGCCGTAGGCCTGCCAGTTGGTGTTGGTCACGAAGCTGACCGCGGTGTTGAACGCCAAGCCGGCCGGCACGGCGCCCAGCTCGACCGGGTTGCCGGGCAGCGAGCCCTGCAGGCGCAGGATCAGGTACAGCACGCCGAACCCCACGATGCTGAACGCGAGCAACGAGCGCAGGTAGACGGTCCAGCGCTGCTCACTCGATGCGTCGATCCCGCACAGCCGGTAGACCGCCCGCTCCAGCGGTGCGAACACCCGGTCCCCCGGTGCGGGACCGTCGCCGTAGACGCGTGCGAGGTAGCGCCCGGTGATCGGTACGAGCACGGCCAGCACGCCGACGACGGCGAGCAGCTGCACGAACGACGCGGCCGACATCAGAACCGCTCAGGTGCGATCAGCACCACGACCAGCAGGACCAGCAGGACCAGACCCAGGCCGAGGCCCAGCCAGTTGTCGTATGCCGCCGCGATCACGACGGCGCCTCCTGCTCGCCCCGCTCGTGGGTGCGCACGATCCGGTCGCACAGCCGGACGTACCCGAGCGAGAGCGCCATGAAGGCTCCGAACACCACCAGGAAGATGACGTCGTCCATGGCTCCATCCAGGATCGGTGCCGCCGCGAGTGCAACGGCCCTGACGCCTTCCTGACGCCGCGACCTCGGATCCGAGCGCGATCAGCGGGGCGTGGGCGCTGGCTGGACCTGGGCCGCAGCGTGGCAGGCGGCGATGTAGCCGAAGGTCATGTTCGGGCCGATCGTCCCGCCGGCACCTGGGTAGAAGCCCCCGAGCGGTGACGCTGCGGTGTTGCCGGCGGCGTACAGGCCCGGGATCGGCCTGCCGTGGCGATCGATGACCCTCGCGTGCTCGTCGACCGCGAGGCCGCCGCACGTACCGAGATCGCCCGGGTGGAGCCGCACGGCGTAGAACGGCGGCTCGGCCAGTGGGGCGAGGCAGGGGTTCGGCGTGACGCTCGAGTCGCCGGCGTAGCGATCGAAGGACTGATCGCCCCGCGCGAAGTCGACGTCGACGCCGGTGAGCGCCATCTGGTTGAACCGCTCCACGGTCGCCTCGAGACCGTCGGGATCGATGCCCATCGCCTGCGCGAGCTCGGCGAGCGTGTCGGCTCGCGTGATGAAGCCGTTGTCGAGGTAGCGCTGGGGCGTGCGCCCGGGCAGCCACCGGTAGAAGGGGTAGCGGCTGCGGTAGCGCTGGTCGAACACCATGAACGACGGGATCGCCGCACCGGTCGTCCGGTGCGCCTCGAGCATCGCCTCCACGAACGTGCCGTACGGCTGGGCCTCGTTGGCGTAGCGGTTCCCCCGGGCGTCGACGATCACGAAGCCGGGCTTGCCCCGCTCGAAGATGCAGATGCGCGGCGGCTCGCCCGGTGGCATGAACGTCGGCGCCCACCACGCCCGGTCCATGTGCCCCACGTCGGCGCCGATCGCGATCCCGGCCTTGATGGCATCGCCGGTGTTCGTGTCGACGCCGGACGTGGCGTCGACGTCGGCGACCGGGAGGCGGTACTCCCGCCGCATCGAGGCGTCACGCTCGAACCCACCGGCGGTCAGGATGACGCCGACGGCCGCGACCACGTCGACCAGCTCACCGTCTCGGCGGACGCGGACGCCGGTGACCCTGCCGTCGACGTGGAGGAGCTCCACGAGCTCGGTGTCGAGCCACAGCGGGATGCCCCGGGTCAGCAGGCCGAATCGGAGCTGGGCGACCAGCGAGACGCCGTTGGCCACGTAGCGGCGCCGTGCGATCTTGTTCCAGACCGTGCGGGGGGCGACCCGCCAGACCTTCCGGAGCTCGGTGGGCTGGCTGCGCACTCGTGCCAGGGTGTGCAGCTCGGCCATCGTGCCGACGATCCCGGCGGGGGCGAGTGCCGTGCCCGATCGCTGGCGCTCGAACTCGCGGCCGAGCTTGGCCGCCGCGAAGACCTTGGGCTCGACCGACCGACCTCCGGCAGATCCTCCCGGTGTGTCCGCCTGGTAGTCGGGGAACGACGGGAACGGCTCGACCAGCAGGCAGCCCGTCTCGCCGAGCTCGGCGAGCATCCGGGGCGCGGTCTCGACGAACGCCGTGATCTTCTCGGGCTCCGTCCGGTCGCCGCTGTGGTGCTGGAGATAGGTGGTGACGGCCGACTCGGCGTCGCGGGGCAGCCACATCACGCCACCGGAGATCGCCGAGGTCCCGCCGTAGGTGGACGCCTTCTCCGTGACCAGCACGTCGAGGCCTCGCAGCGACGCGGTGAGCGCCGCCGTCAACCCGGTCGCGCCCGAGCCGACGACGACCACGTGGGTCCGGTGGGTGGTCGGGGCGGCGGCCATCGGTGAGGAACCTCAGTTGAGCTCGAGCATGGTGGCCCAGGCCTGGCGGGTGGCGAACACGGTCCGGCGGGGCGCGTAGGCGTCGCCGATGACGCGGACGTCGTCGTGACGACCTCGGAGGTCGGCAGCGAGCGCGCTCCGGGGGGTGGCGCCGCAGGCGAGTGCGATGGTGTCGAACGGGCCGAGGCGGAAGCGACGTCCGCTGTGGCTGTGGCTGACGTCGAGGTCGTGGCCGTCGATGCCGCGCACCACGGTGAGCGGCTGGAGCACGACACCGACGTCGTCGAGCTGAGCGAGCATCGAGCCGATCGAGTACTTGCCGACTCCAGGGGCCAGCGCTGCCGTCTGGTGGACGACCGTGACGTCGTGGCCGAGATGTGCCAGATGGTGGGCGATGGTCGGCGGCGCGGGTCCGTCGTCCTCGACCACGAGGGCGATCGTGCGGCCGGCGGCGACGCGCCCTTCGACGATGTCGACCGCGACCACGACGTGGTCGAGCTCAGCGCCAGGGATCGCCGGACGGCGGGGCGTGGCGCCCGTGGCGATGATCACGGTGTCGGCACCGTGATCGAGCACGGCGGCCACATCGGCGGGGGTGCCCAGCCGAACGCAGACGCCGGCACGGTCCAGTCGACCGGCCTGCCAGTCGATCCAGCGGCGGTACCGGTGGTTGCCGCGGAGCTTGGCGGCCGTCGCGAGCGCGCCGCCGAGGTGCGGGGCCTGCTCCCAGAGCTCGACGGCGT
>JALOLG010000256.1 GCA_025456105.1 Ilumatobacteraceae bacterium
TGCAAGGTGCCGTCGGCCGATGCCATGCCCTCGATGGTGGTGATGTCGGCGCCGTCGGCCTGGACCGCGAGGACGGTGCAGCTCTTGACGGCCTCGCCGTCCAGGTGCAGCGAGCAGGCCCCGCACGACGACGTGTCGCAGCCGATGTTGGTGCCGGTGAGCCCGACGTGCTCACGGATGAAGTGGACGAGCAGCGTGCGCGGCTCGACGTCGGCCGTGTGCGCGGTCCCGTTGACGGTGACGGTGATCTCCACGTTGCCCCCAGCAGTTCTCGTGGTCGCTTCGATGATGGCGCGCCCCGTCGGTGCGGGGTGCGTCGCTCATCATGGCAGACGGCGAGGGCCGGCGCCGACGGCGGGGTTCAGGCGTGCAGCTGCTGGGAGAGGTAGAGCTCGGCGCCGATCTGGCGGATGGTCTCGAGCTGGGTCTCGAGCCAGTCGGTGTGCTCCTCCTCGGACACGAGGATGCTCGCGAGCAGCTCGCGCGTGCCGTTGTCGCCGAGCTCGACGGCGAGGGCGATGCCGCGGTTGAGCCGCTCGATCGCGAGGTACTCGAGCTGCAGGTCGGACTCGAGCTGCTCGGGGACGGTCTCGCCGATCCGCAGCGGTGCGATGCGCTGGAAGTTGGGGATGCCGTCGAGGAACAGGATCCGCTCGGTGAGCTGCTCGGCGTGGTGCATCTCGTCGATCGACTCGTGCCGGGTGTGTGCGCCGAGGCGCTCGTAGCCCCAGTCCTGCATCATCTTGGCGTGCAAGAAGTACTGGTTGACGGCCGTCAGCTCGGCGGTCAGCACCTCGTTGAGCACCTCGATGATCTGGTCGTTGCCTCGCATGACGGCGACCCTAACGTGCTCAGGCGCCGGACGCGAGCGAGAGCCGCACGGTGACGTCGGTGCAGCGCGCGGCGTCGAGCATGGCCTCGATCGTGCCGTGGCAGCCCTGGCAGCACGTGCCGGCTCGGCATCGGTCGCCCACCTCGGCCACCGTGCTCGCGCCCCGATCGATGGCCTTGCGGACCACTCGCTCGGACACCCCGTGACACAGGCACACCATCGCCACGAGTGCGTAAGGTAGCCCTAACAAGAGCTGTCGTGCAACCCCGCGAGCGGTCGTCGGTCAGCCGAGCAGCTCGGCGACGTCCTGGACGATCAGGTACACCAGGAACGCCATCACGACCGTGCCGAGCACGGTGTAGTGCCAGCGCTTCGAGTGGTCGGCGCGCCAGAAGCGCCGCATGCTCATGACGATCGCGACGATCGCGACCACGCTGATGACGAGCCCGATCGCGGGCCCGACTCCCGAGGCGACGCCGAGTGCCGGCAGCACGAACGGGAAGACGATGTACATGAGCAGGCAGCGGACGGTCGCGACGGCGATCGAGGTCTGGAACGCCCGGCGGGCGTCGTCGGCGGTGCCGACCGGGCCGTCGACCGGGAGGAACAGGATCCGCCGCATGATCCGATCCGCGCGCGAGTCGGCGCGCCGCAGGGGCGGGGGGTCGCAGATGGTGTGCGTGGCCGGAGCGGGGACGTCGGTGCTCATTCCGCTCCCGCACCGTAGGGCGTGTGCACGAGGTCGACAACGTCGGCCGGCACGTCGGCGAGGGCGATCGCCCCGGACGAGAGCAGCTCCTCGGGCGTGCCGTACCCCCACGTGACCCCGATGCACCCCATCCCGTTGCGCTGCGCGCCGAGCACGTCGTGGTCGCGGTCACCCACCATCACGACGCCCTCGGCGATGCCGGGATGGCCGACGGGGATGCCGAGCAGGGTGAGGGCGTGGGTGATGACCTGGGCCTTCGCCCGCCGTTCGGGGGTGAGCGAGGCGCCGACGATCACCTCGAACCGAGGCGTCAGCTCGAAGTGGTCGAGGATGCGACGGGCGGTCAGCTCGGGCTTGGCGGTGGCGATCGAGAGCGAGAGCCCGGCATCGGCCATGGCGTCGAGCATCTCGATGATCCCGTCGTACATCGTGTTCTCGAACAGCCCGATCGTCTCGTAGCGGCTGCGGTAGGTGGCGATGACGCGGGTGAGCGCGTCGTCGGGGATGCCGATCTGGGGGAGCCCGATCTCGAACGGCGGCCCGATCACCGAGCGGACCTCGTCGTCGGTCGGCACCGGGAACCCCTCCACCTCGCACGCCCACTGCAGCGAGTTGCGGATCCCCGGTTCGGAGTCGCTGAGCGTGCCGTCGAGGTCGAGCAGCACGTGCGTGCGCATCGTGTCCCTCATCGGCACACCGTCCTGATCGTGTCCCTCATCGGCACACCGTCCTGATCGTGTCCCTCATCGGCACACGTCCGCGAGCAGCTCGAGGTCGTGGTGGGTGCCGACGGCGATGAGCACCTGGTGCGGCTCGATCGTCGTGTCCGGGTCGGGGTTGGTGACGAACTGGCCGTCGGGGCGGCGCAGCGCCAGCACCAGCACGTTGGCGCGCTTGCGCAGGTCGGCGTCGCGCAGCGTGCGGCCCGCGAGCAGCGACCCCTCGGGCACCTCCACCTCCTGGAGGCGGAACTCGAGCGAGCGCTCGTGCATCACGACGTCGACGAACTCGGCCACATTGGGCCGCACGACGAACGAGGCCATGCGGGCGGCCCCGAGCTCCTGCGGGTTGACCACGCGGTCGGCGCCGGCGTTGCTGAGCTTGCTGATGCTCTCGTCCTGGCGGGCCCGGGCCACGATGAACAGACCCGGGTTGAGCGCCCGGCCCGACATCGTGACGAAGAGGTTCTCGGCGTCGCCCTCGAGCGCCGCCACGAGCGCCGACGCATGCTCGATCCCGGCGCTGCGCAGGGTGGCGTCGAGGGTGGCGTCACCCAGCACCCGCAGGTGCGGGACCGAGGCGATGCGGTCGGGGTCGATGTCGACCACCACGACCTCGCGACCGCTCTCGACCAGGTCGGTCGCGACGGCGCGCCCCACCCGACCCCAGCCGCAGAGCACGACGTGCCCGCGGAGGTCGGCGATCTTCCTGTCCATGCGTCTCCTCCCGACGACCTTGCCGAGCTCGCCCTCGATCACCACCTGCATGCCCAGCGTCAGTGTGTAGAGCACGGCACCGACGCCCACGACGATCAGCACGATGGTGTAGATCTGCTCGACGGCGCCGAACTCGCCCATCTCGCGGAAGCCGACCGTGGTGACCGTCGTGACGGTCTGGTACGCCGCGTCGAGCAGCGACAGCCCGAGCAGCCAGTAGCCGACGGTGCCGGCCAGGACGACCGCGGCGACGAGCGCCACGGCGATGCGGAGCCGACCCATGGTGGTGCTCATTGCTCGTCGAGGTGACCGAGCCCACGGCGGGCGAACCAGAGGGCGAGCGCGTTCAGCACGGCCAGCGCGAGCAGGCCGCCCCACACGGCGTCCCAGCTCAGGTCGCCGAGGAACCCGGCGCGGGCCATGCGGAGCACGTTGGTGAGCGGGTTGATCCGGGCGACCTCGTGGAGCCAGCCCTGCATGATCGACAGCGGGGTCTGGGCGCTCGTGAGGAACAGCGCGAGGAACAGCGTGAGCTGCATGATCGCCGCCGCACGCATGTCGCGGAAGCGGTACGCCAGACCCAGCCCCCATCCGGTGCCGATGCCGGCCACACCGAGGCCGGCGACGTAGAGCAGCCCGAGGCCGAGCACCCCACCGGTGAGGCGCGCGCCGAGCACGACCCCGACGAGGAACACGATGGTCGTCACCAGCGCGCTGCGGGCCCATGCCGACAGCAGCGGCCCGAGCAGGAGCGCGGACCTCGGAGCCGGGGCCATGCGCAGGCGGTCGAAGAAGCCCGACTCGAGGTCGCGGATGGCGGTGAAGCCCAAGCCGATGCCGGAGAAGGCCGAGCCCATGATGACGGCGAGCGGCAGGAACCAGTTGATCG
>JALOLG010000257.1 GCA_025456105.1 Ilumatobacteraceae bacterium
CGACCCGCAGCTGGGTGCCGTGGTCGGGTGCGGTCTGGGCGGCGCGCAGGCCGACGTGATCGGCGACGTGGTGAACCGCCTCGCACCGCTCTCACCATCGACCGCTCACGCCATGATCGAGGCGACTCGAGCCCGGGCGGCCCTCGACGACGACAGCGTGGATCGGCTCGCCGACACGCTGGTGCGAGTGGGGCGCCTCGTCGCCGACCACCCCGAGATCGACGAGCTCGACCTCAACCCGGTGATCGTGAGCGCGGCGGGCTGCTGGGTCACCGATGCGGTGGCCCGGGTGCAGCCGCCGGAGCGCTTCAACCCGGCGCTGCGCCGACTCGAGTAGCCGACGCGGCTGCCTGCATCAGGGCAGCAGCACGGTGTCGACCACGTGCAGCGTGCCGTTCGACGCCACCACGTCGGGCACGACGATGCTCGTCGCGTTGCCCAGCGAGATCGTCTGGGCCGCAGCGTCGATCGTGAGCACCTCACCGCTCTCGGCCGTGATCTGGGTGACGGCGAAGATGTCGGCCTCGGACTCCTCGGTGGTCAGTGTGTGCCGCAGCAGCAGCTGCTCCACCTGATCGGGGTCGCTGAGCAGATCCGCCCCGCCCGGTGCCGCCTGCAGCAGGCGGATCGCCTCGTTGCTCGGCGCGAGCAGCGTGAACGGCCCAGGCCCGTCGTACTTCGGCACGAGACGGGCGATCTGGATGAGGTCGCGCACCTCGACGAGATCGGGGCTGGCGACGATGACGTCCCACGTCGTCACGTCGGGGCGCGGCGGCACCGTGACCACGATGGTGGTGGTCGTCGTCGTGGTGGCCGGCGGTTGGGTGGTCGGCGGCACCGTCGTCTCGGGCACCGTCGTCGTGGTGGTGGTCGTCGTCGTCGACGTCGAGGACGTCGTGGTGGCCGTGGGGATGGTGGTCGTGGTGGTCGTGGTCGTCGACGAGGTGGACGTGGTGGACGACGTCGTGGTGGTGGCGGGCCGCGTGGTGCTCGTCGACGACGTGCTCGAGGTGGAGGTGGTGGACGACGTGCCGGTGGTGATCGAGTCATCGCCGTCGTCGCCGAGCCAGAGGAACAGCGCGATCAGGAAGAACAGCAGCGCCGCGGCGACCGTGCCGACGGCGAACAGCGGGCCGGGGCGCTTGTACCAGGGGTCGGGTGGCGGGGTGGGGTCGAACGGCCCCGAGCCGCCCGGCGGGGCCGGCGGCACGACCGGGGGCGCTCCACCGGGCGGCATCGCCTGTGTGGGGACGGGCCCGGTGATGTCGGTGGGCGTCGACCCGACGTCGCCGGACGGCGGCATCGCCTGCGTCGGGTCCTGAGGAGGTCCGCCACTGCTGGGGCGCGTCACGTCCCACTCGCTCATGGCACCAGTGTCACACGCGGGACCCCGGACATGGGCGACCCCGGAGCGAGCGCCCGCGGTGCCCCGGGCGTCAGAAGTAGATGATCTGCTCGGCGGCGGCTTCGGCGGCGTCGAGGTCGTCGGTGTAGGCGCCGGTGGAGAGGTACTTCCACCCGCCGTCGCACACGATGAACACGATCACGCCCTCGTCGATCGACGCAGCGACCTTGGCGGCACCGGCCAGCGCGGCACCGGACGAGATGCCGGCGAAGATGCCGCACTCGCTGACCAGCCGGCGGGTCCACTCGATCGACTCGCGCGGGCGCACCACGCGCTTGCGGTCGAGCAGCTCGAAGCCGTGCCAGTTCTCGAACACCGGCGGGATGTAGCCCTCGTCCATGTTGCGCAGCCCCTCGACGCGCTCGCCGAGCGGGGGCTCGACCGCCACGATCTGCACCCCGGGGCGGTGCTCCTTGAGGTAGCGACCCGTGCCCATCAGCGTGCCGCTCGTACCGAGGCCGGCCACGAAGTGGGTGATGTCGGGCACGTCGCGCAGGATCTCGGGGCCGGTGCCCTCGTAGTGCGCGGTCGGGTTGGCGTCGTTGCCGTACTGGTAGAGGAAGCACCACTCCGGGTGCTCGGCGGCGAGCTCCTGCGCCCGCCGCACGGCACCGTTCGAGCCCTCCTCACCGGGGGTGAGGATGATCTCGGCACCGAAGATCTCGAGCATCTGACGGCGCTCGATCGACACGCTCGTGGGCATGAGGATCTTGATCGGGTAGCCCTTGATGCGGGCGATGGCGGCGAGCGCGATGCCGGTGTTGCCCGACGACGGCTCGACGATGGTCTGACCCGGCAGCAGGCGGCCGTCCTTCTCGGCGGACTCGATCATCGCCTTCGCGATGCGGTCCTTCACCGATCCGAACGGGTTCTGCATCTCGAGCTTGGCGAGGATGCGCACCTTGGGGTTGGGCGACAGGTTCGACACGTCGACGACCGGCGTGTTGCCGATGAGGTCGAGCACGCTCTCGTTCACGAGGCCGAGCTGGGTCAGGCCGTACGACATGGTCATCGCCGTCTGCAACCTCCTCGCTCGCCGACTTGTTCCGACAACTCCGATCGGAGTGATCAGGAATCTAGCCGCACCGGCTCCTCGGTGACCACCCCGGCCACGATCCGGTAGCTGCGCACCTCGGGGGCGTCGCGCTTCAGGCTCACGATCACGTAGTGCCACGACGGGTCAGGGGCCTGGGCGATGTCGGTGGGACTCGGGTACGGCTCGGTGTGGGTGTGGCTGTGCACCACGCCCGTGATCAGCCAGTCGCGGTCGTCGGCGTCGAGCTCGGCGTGGAGGTGGTCCTTCGGGTCGATCGTGTAGACGCGCGCCGACTCGGCCGCGTTGCGGCAGGGGTAGAAGTGCACCGCCGTGTCGGGGTCGTCGACGGGGCCGGCGATCAGCCCGCACCCCTCCATCGGGTAGGCGTCGTAGGCCGTGTCGACGAGCGCGTCGAAGGCCTGACGGGAAAGCACCAGCATCGGCCGCGCACCCTACCGGTAGCCTCGAAGCCCCATGTCCCGCACCGGCACCAAGCTCGTGGCCAGCAACCGCAGGGCCCGTCGCGACTACGCGATCCTCGACACCGTCGAGGCGGGCATGGTGCTGCACGGGAGCGA
Organism: Ilumatobacteraceae bacterium; assembly: GCA_025456105.1. Lineage (GTDB taxonomy): Bacteria > Actinomycetota > Acidimicrobiia > Acidimicrobiales > Ilumatobacteraceae. The sequence continues at coordinate 3,020 of JALOLG010000257.1, forward strand.
GGTGAAGAGCCTCCGGGAGGGCCACGTGCAGATGGCCGACGCGTTCGCCCGCGTCCGCGACGGCGAGGTGTGGATGGAGGGCGTGCACATCGCCCCCTACAAGTTCGCCACCGGCATCGGTGCGCACGATCCCGATCGGCCGCGCAAGCTGCTCCTGCACCGCGAGGAGATCGCCAAGCTCGCCGCACGAGTCGACATCGAGCGGCTCGCACTGGTGCCGCTCGCCCTGTACTTCAAGGACGGGCGGGCCAAGGTCGAGCTCGGTCTCGGCAAGGGCCGCACCAAGGGCGACAAGCGCCAGGCGCTCGCCGAGCGCGATTCGCAGCGCGAGATCGACCGCGCCATGGGTCGCTACGCCAAGGGCATGTGAGCCCCAGGTCCCGGGGTCCCGGGACTTCGGTCCCTAGAAGATTGCGGGCGCAATCACGAGGATCGAGCCAAGAGTTCGTGAACAGAAGCACGAACCTGGCAACCGGAAAGGGGTTGCAATGAAGAAGCGGCTCGGGATCCTGGGGACGATCCTCATCGTCGTCGGCTTCGTGTTCGGCATCGCCGCAGGCGTCGCCTACATGAAGGTCCAAGACGGCTACGACTCCCTGCAGGCGTTCAGCGAGACCCAGAACGTCACGCTCAGCTACAACGACAGCGGCGAGCTCATCGACCGCGGCGAGACCGAGGGTGCGCAGGCGATCATGACCCTGCTCACCGACGAGTGGCAGTACCCGGTGGTCGACAGCGACTTCGACCCGAGCGACCCGCTCGTGAACACCGCCAGCGAGTACATGTACCAGATGGCGACGATCGGCCACCACGTCATCGACGGCACGGTGACCGTGACCCT
>JALOLG010000258.1 GCA_025456105.1 Ilumatobacteraceae bacterium
CGCGCGGGGTCGAGGTGGTCGCTGGTGTCGATCCTGCGATCGCTGCGGCCACCCTCGGGCGGATGGTCGCCCGATGATCCTGACGGCGCGCCTCGTGCTGCGCCGGTTCACGGAGGCCGACCGCCGCGCGTTCGCGGCCCTGAACGCCGACGAGCAGGTGATGGCGACGATCGGTCCGGTGATGACGCGGGATCAGAGCGACGCGTTGCTCGACCGCATCGAAGCCGCCCACGACGAGCGCGGCTTCGGCCTCTGGTGCGTCGATCTCGGCGGCGAGTGCATCGGGTTCACCGGCCTGTCGGTGCCGTGGTTCCGCGACGGCGTGGAGGTGGGGTGGCGGATCCGCTCCGAGCACTGGGGGCGCGGGTACGCCACCGAGGCGGCGGCGGCCTCGCTCACCGACGGCTTCGGCCGGCTCGGTCTCCACGAGGTGATCTCGTTCACCGCCGTCACCAACGTGGCGTCGCGCCGCGTCATGGAGAAGCTCGGCATGCGGCGCGACCCGGCGGCCGACTTCGAGCACCCCTCGCTGCCCGAGGGCCACCCGCTCCGTCCCCACGTGCTGTACCGCCTCACCGCCGAGCAGCACGCCGCAGGCCCGGCGTGACGGCGGTCAGGCGTCGAGCTCGGCGAGCAGCGCGGTCGAGTCGAGGTCGACGACGGCCTGGAAGTGGCGCGAGGCGAGCGTCTCCACCAGCGCCTTGCCCCGCTCGTTCGCCAGGTCGAACGTCGCGCCCACCAGCACGGCGGTCGAGCAGCTGGTGAGGTGCCCGAACCGGTAGTCGTGCCACAGCGTGTCGAGGTCGTAGTCGGCGACGCCCCGCTCGACGAGGCGGGCGTGGTACGTCTCGACCAGGGCCCGCTCGTTGGCCCGGCGGTCGTCGACCGTGAGCGAGCCGCCGAGGAAGTAGCACAGGTCGTAGATGCCCGGACCCCGGCCGATGCCCTGCCAGTCGATCACCACCACCGACCCGTCGGTGCTCCCTTCGTCGAAGAACAGGTTGTCGACGCGGTAGTCCTGGTGCAGCAGGGTCCACGGCCACTCCGCGATCCGGCTCATCACGCGCCAGTAGTGCTGCGAGATGAGCTCGCCGGCGGCGGCGCCGCCCTCCGGCAGGGCGTACGCGAACTTCTCGTTGAAGCCGAGCCACAGCGTCGGCCACATCTGGGCGAGGCCCTCGATGCGCGCGTGGACCACGCTCGGGACCCACTCCATCTCCGGGGTCTGGACCCTGCCCCACCAGCCGGCGTGGAGGTCGGCCATCGCGATGACGGCGTCACGGGCCATGTCGACCGTGACGCCCTCGACCTGGTCGCCCATCACGAGGTGGCCGAGGTCCTCCATGACCACCACGAACTCCGCGGTGCCGCTGATGATCTCGGCCAGGAAGACCTGCGGCGTGCGCACCGGCGTGTGCGGATCGAGCTCGCGCATGAACCGGATCTCGGCCTCGTACATCCCGAGTCCGACGCCCTGGGCGCGGTTCTCCTCGAACGGCGAGGGTGACTTCACGATCACGCTCGAGGGCGCGGTGCCGCGATCGCCGGTGTACGAGAGTCGGATGCGCGCGAGCTCGCCCATCACGCCGACCCCGGCGCCCAGCGGCTCGAGCTCGATCGCGGCGACGGACGATCCGCCGGGGAGCGCGCCCGAGCGGTGCAGCACCTCGGTCATCCACTCGGCGGTGACGGCGGCGGGGTTGGCGGGGATCGAGATCGACGACATGGTGCCGGAGACTACGGTTCGGGCGTGCCCGACCTCAGGTCCGACGAGTCGCCTGTCGGCTCCCTCCTCGTGCTCTTGCTGCACGGCCCCAACCTGAACCTGCTCGGCGAGCGCGAGCCGCACGTCTACGGCACCACGACGCTCGCCGACCACGTGGCCACCGCCCGTGCGTGCGCAGCGTCGCTCGGGCTCGAGCTCGAGGATCACCAGTCGAACCACGAGGGCGAGCTGATCGATCTGGTGCACGGCGCTCGGGGTCGGTGCGCGGCGATCGTGATCAACCCCGGGGCGTTCACGCACTCGTCGTGGGCGCTGCACGACGCGCTCGCTGCGTTCGAGGGGCCGGTGGTGGAGGTCCACCTGTCGAACCCGGATGCCCGCGAGCCGTGGCGGCGGACCAGCGTCGTCGCCCCGGTGGCGACCGGTTCGATCTCGGGGTTCGGTGGCATCGGCTACGAGCTGGCCCTCCGAGCGGTCGCCGCTCGGGTCGCGCCGACGTGATGCGCAGCCTCGACGGCCTCGCACCCATCTCGGCCGCCGGCCGGGCCGAGCGCGTCGCCCGACGCTGCGACGGCGCCACCCTCTACGTCGCGGACCTCACCGACGTCCGCTGGCTCACCGGGTTCACGGGGAGCGCCGGGTGGGTGGTGGTCGGACCCGATCGCCTCGTCCTCGGCACCGACGGGCGGTACGCGGACCGAGCGGCGGCCGAGCTCGGCGCGGCGGGGGTCGCGGCCGAGATCGTGGTCGAGCGCAGTCGGCCGGCACTGCGCGAGCGCCTCGTGGAGCTGCTGCGATCGGCCGAACGGGTCGTCGCCGATCCGCACCACCTCACACACGCCGACTGGCTCGACCTCGCCGCCGAGGTCGAGCTCGCGCCGATGCGCGGTGCGGTCGAGGCCGAGCGTCGGGTGAAGGACGCCGGCGAGATCGATCGCATCGCGCTGGCCGCAGCGATCGCCACCGATGCGCTCGCTGCGGTCGCACCCGTGCTCGGCGACGGGGTCACCGAGGCCGACGTCCGCGACGAGCTCGACCACCGCATGCGCCGGCTCGGTGCCGACGGCCCGAGCTACGACACCATCGTCGCCGCAGGACCCGAGCACGCCGCGCGACCGCACCACCTGCCCACTCGGCGGACCATCGTGGAGGGTGACCTGGTGGTGATCGACGTCGGCGCGCTCGTCGACGGCTACCACTCCGACATGACCCGCACGTTCGTGGTGGGCGATCCCACCACCGAGCAGCGGGAGTGGTTCGAGCTGGTGGGGCAGGCCCAGGGGGCGGGGCTCGCCGCGGTGCGCGCCGGCGTGCCGGCCGGCGACGTCGACCGGGCGTGCCGCGACGTCTTCGAGCGCGCGGGGGTGGCGGAGCTGTTCGTCCACGGCACCGGCCACGGGGTGGGTCTGCAGATCCACGAGGATCCGTTCCAGGTGGCGGGGTCACCGGTCCCGCTGGTCGCGGGCGACGTGGTGACCGTCGAGCCCGGCCTCTATCGTGCTGGGGTCGGCGGCTGCCGGATCGAGGACCTCGTCGTGGTCACCGAGACCGGGCACCGCAACCTCACGAGCGCTCCGAAGGACACGCCATGCCTGCCATCACCACCAACGACCTGAAGACCGGGATCACGCTCGAGCTCGACAACGGGCTCTTCCAGGTCGTGGAGTTCCAGCACGTCAAGCCCGGCAAGGGCGGTGCCTTCGTGCGCACCAAGCTCCGCAACGTGCGCACGGGCAACGTGTTCGATCGCACCTTCAACGCCGGCGTGCGGGTCGAGCAGGCGATCATCAACCGCGAGGAGATGCAGTTCCTCTACCGCGACGGCGACGACTACGTGTTCATGAACAACGAGTCGTACGAGCAGATGAACGTGCCGCCCGTGGCGCTCGGTGACGTGGCCGACTACATGGTGGAGGGCATGGTCGCCCAGGTCGCGTTCCACGAGGGGCAGATCATCGGCGTCGAGATCCCGGCGTCGGTCGAGCTCGCGATCACCGAGACCGAGCCCGGCGTCCAGGGAGATCGCGTGTCGGGTGCGCGCAAGCCGGCCACGCTCGAGACGGGCAAGGTGGTCCAGGTCCCGCTGTTCGTCGAGATCGGCGACCGCATCAAGGTCGACACCCGGTCCG
>JALOLG010000259.1 GCA_025456105.1 Ilumatobacteraceae bacterium
ACACGCGCTCAACTACAGCCACCCCGAGCTGATCGCGGCGCTCGTGGAGGCGCACGTCGACGGGCGACCCCTCGTCGACGACGACGGTCCGCTGGCCGCCGTCGAGCTGATCGTCGTCAGACCGTGACGTCGCGCTCGAGATCGAAGAACCGGGCGATGGCGGGGACGCGGCGGGGGAGGATCCGCAGCACCGGGAGGCCGAACACGAAGCCCGAGATCGATCCGAAGCGCTCGTAGACCACCGCGTTGACCACGAACGACAGCATCGCCGCGCGACCGACGACGAACAGCCAGCCCACGATCACCGTCGACACGCCGATCGCCCCGTAGAGCGCCGACGCGCCGGCGAGCCGGTCGGCGAGCAGCAGCTGCGTGAACGCCTGCAGGCCGGCGAGGACGACGGCGAGCACCACGGCACCCGGCAGCTGGGCACCCGGGTCGGTGGTGGTCGCCGGGAGCGCGGTCAGCAGGAGCAGCCACAGCACCAGGAACACCACGGCGACGACGATCAACGTGAGCCCACCCACGGCGACCCCCGTCGCGATGCGGACCCGGTTCACCACCGCTGCCGCCACGGCGAGCATCGTCGAGACGAGCAGCACCCGCACGAGGACCTGCAGCACCTTCGCCCTCGCGACGTCGACGTTCCACGCGAGCGCCGAACCGCCGATGAGCACCCGTGCGAGCGAGCGTCCGGTGAACAGCATCGCGACGAGACCGAACCCGAGCGCGAACCAGGACCCCGAGCCCTCCTGATCGGTCGCCGCGGCGATCTGGTCGGCGATGGCCGAGGTGAGTCCCGCGGTCTCGTTGATGCTGTCGGCGTCGAGGTGCCGCCCCAGCACGCCCAGCAGCCCGACCATCGTCAGCACGAGCGGGAGGTAGAAGAGGAACAGCCGGAGTGCGATCGCACTGCCCACCACCGTCCCGAACGACGTCCGATCCCGCTCGGCGATCCGCCACAGCGTGTCGACCACGACGCTGCGCTCCCGCCACCGCTGCACGCCGTCGCTCGCACGTGCCACCCGATCGGTCGCGCCGGCGCGCAGACGGGCGATCGTGCGCTCGCGCTCGGTGGGCGCCGGGTCGGCGGGACCGTCGCTCACTCCGTGATCGCGGACTTGGCGTAGTCGACCGTGCGCCACCGCTCGGGACGGATGCGCACCCGGATCTCGTCGTCGGGTGAGCCGGAGGCCGCATACGCACGTCCGAGCTCGTCGCCGAGGTAGCGGATCGCCATCGCCTCGATCGCCCCGAACGCGGTGTCGCTCAGGTGCTCGATCGTCACCGGCCCCTCCACGCTCACGTAGCGGTACGGCAGCGCCTCCTGCTGCGCGCACAGCGTGGCCCGGCCCGCTGCGGCGAGCAGCCGGCCCTTCAGCGATCCGGCGTCCATCAGCACCTCGACGTCGCCGCCCGGCTCGTAGGAGTACCAGACCGGCACCGCGAGCGGCGGGCCGTCGGGTCGCTCGACCGCGATCACCCCGACGTGGAGCCCGGCGAGGAACTCCTCGCGCTCGTGCACGGTCATCGACAGCTCGCTCATGCGCTCAGCCTCGCACGACCTCGACGGCGGTCGCGGGTCGCGACACGAGCAGCCCGTCGACCCCCCGGTCGAGCAGCGTCCGGTAGAACTCCGCGTTCTCCTGGGTGGCCGTGTCGTCCATCCACACCCACACGCCGAACCCGTCGGCACGGGCGCGCTCGACCGTCTCGGCGGTGAGCACCTCGACACCCCCGTAGAAGGGTGGCGCCTGGAACACCACGTCCTGCGGGGCGAACAGCGTGGGCTCCTGACCGGCGTACCAGGCGACCAAGGAGTCGAGCCCGGGGCTGGTGGCGACGTCGGGTGCGAACCCGCGGAACGCCGCGAGCACCTCGTCGTCGAACGACACGACCACCACCGAGTCGGTGCGGTCGAGCGCGGCGATCTCGTCGGCCAGCACCCGGGCTCCCTCGACGGCCCACGCCAGGTCGGGCTCGCCGTCGTCGCCGCGCGGGATCTTGATCTCGACGTCGAGCACGTGCTCGGGGAACGCCTCGGCGACGGCACGGAACGTCGGCACGGCGAAGTCATCGGGTCCGTAGCCGGGCGGCGGTGTCCGTTCGCCGGTTCGGACGCCGCGCCACACGTAGGCGTCGTCGGGGAGGGACTGGTCGACCCACACGCCACCGGAGAACCAGTGGGCGCTGTCGAGCGCGTGCAGCTCGGCGAACGCGAGATCGCGCACGCGGCCGGTCGCCGGCGTGGTGCGGTCGACCGTGTCGTCGTGCTGCACCACGAGCACCCGGTCGGCCGTCAGCATCACGTCGAGCTCGAGCACGTCGGCGCCGGCGAGCGCCGCCTCGGTGTAGGCGTACATCGTGGAGTGCGGCGCGTCGAAGTCGCCGCCGGCGTGGGCGATCACGATCGGCCGATCGAGCGCGAGCAGAGCGTCGACGGTGGATGCCTCGGGCGCTCCGACGAGGTCGCAGGCGGCCGCCTCCGTGGTGGTGGTCGTCGGCTCCGTGGCGACGGGCGCGATCGCGGGCTCGGTGGCGGGCACCGTCGCGGTCGTCGTGCTGGTCGCACTCGTCGCCGGCATGGAGCCGGCGTCGTCGTCGGAGCACGCCGCGAACAGGGCGAGCGCGACGATGGCGAAGGCAGCGAGGCGGCGCACGGCGGCGACGCTACCGGTGGGGTCGACGCCTGCCGAGGGAGCGCGTACGGTCGGGGCCGTGCAGATCGACGAGCGGCCGCCGGGTGTCGACCCGCTGGTGGCGTCGCGTCGGCTCCGTCGCCGACTCGTGTCCGTCCAGGCCGCGGCGATCGCCGGCATCGTGTGCGCAGTGGCGTGGTCGCTGTCGATCGGCGGCCTCCTCACCACGCCCGAGCTCGGCGCCGATCCGGCCGACATCGTGGAGCACTACGCCGATCCGTCGTCGGGCACGTCGGCGTTGGTGTGGCTCCAGGTCATGGTGGTCGGCACGATCGCGTTCTTGTGGTTCGTCGGCGTCGTCCGGGGTCGGCTCGGCGACAACGAGCCGAAGCTGTTCGGCACGGTGTTCTTCGGTGCGAGCATCCTCGTCGCCGCCCTGCTCTTCGTGGCGGCGGCGCTGCTCGCCGCGCCCGGGGTCCTCGTCGCCGTCGGCGACACCGCGCCGTCGCCCGACGCCACGCAGCTCACGCGGGCGGGTGCGGACATCGTGATGTCGGTCTTCGCGCCTCGCATCGCCACGCTCGTGATGTTCGCCACCGCCGGGCTCGCGCGTGCGACCGGTGCTCTACCCCGTTGGCTGATCGTGCTGACGTACGTCGTCGGGGTCGTCGAGTTCGTGAACGTCACGATCACCCCGCCCACCATCTACATCGTCACGGCATGGATCGCGCTGGTCAGCATCGTCTTGCTGGTCCGCCCGCCGTCGCACGGCTTCGAGCTCGCAGCGCCGGTCAGCGACGCGCCTCCACCCAGCTGAGCGCGTCCGCGTAGGCAGCCCCGAGCGCGCTGCCGATCCGGTCGTCGCCGGTGTAGACGTTGTCCGATCCGATGACGGCGGTGACCCCGGTGACCGACAGCTGCTCCGCGATCCGCTCGCTCACCGAGACGACCTTCAAGGTGCTGCCGGCGTCTTCGAGCGCCGTCGCGTACCGGTGGAGGACGTCCATGAAGGTCGTGCCGAGGTCGCTCCGCCCGCGCAGGCGGAGCAGCACGACCGACCCGGTCGACGTCGGGCCGACTGCGGGCAGCAGCCCCTCGAACACCGGTGCGGCGGCGAAGAACAGGCTCCCGTACGGCTGCAGCACCACCACCTCGTGTGCGGGCAGCTCGGTGGGCGGGTCGATCTCGAGCAGGTGCCCGTCGATGTCG
>JALOLG010000012.1 GCA_025456105.1 Ilumatobacteraceae bacterium
CCCTCGTGACCGCCGATCAGGGGCGGCTCCGGCGTCGCGCCGGCGAGGTCACCCGTGACGAGGTGCTCGTCGCTGTGGCACATGCCGATCGCGGCCATCTTCACCAGGACCTCACCGGCCTTCGGCGGGTCGAGCTCGATCTCCTCCACGCTCCACGGCGTGTTCCGCTCCCACAGGATCGCGGCCATCGTCTTCATGTGACATCCCCTCGGCTCGGTGCGGACGCCGACGCGCCCACGGGTGGCGACGGCGACTGTACCCAGCACACTGTCGCGGTGTCCGACCCCGAGGCCCTGCTGACATCGCTGCGCTCGATGAGCGACGACGATCTGCACCACGTGGCCGAGGCCGTGCGGCAGGTGCAGGTGGAGCGGGCCGTCGCCACGGGCGATCTCGACGCGATCATCGGGCGGGCCTTCGAGACCGGCTTCGGCCGCGACGGCCTGGGCGTGCTCCCGTGGATCGAGGGCGCGCTCGTCGTGTGCCCCGGCGGGCTCGTCGCCAAGTCGCGCACCAGCCACCGGTGCCGGTTCGTGAGCGTCGACGACGTGTGGGTGTGGGACTCGGGGCTCCTGCTGCGCGAGGACAAGCGATCGTCACCCGGCGCCGACGAGGGGTTCCGGGCGATCGCCCTCATCCCGCTCGTCGACGGCACCAGCCTCGACGTCGTCACCGGCAAGGCCCGCGCGGGCGGCCACTCGGTCGACCACGTCGTGTCGTACGCCGTCCGCGGCGGCGAGCTGGTGGAGGTCGCCCAGCGCTCCGTCAGTGCCCACCACTGACGACCGCCTCAACATCGCGCTTTCGTGATTCGGGGGTGTCACATGGACACCCCCGAATCACGAGAGCGGCTCAGCCGGTGGCAGGACGGGGTCGATGCGGGGGGACCAGTCGATCGCCTCGGTGGAGCCACCGGCGGCCTGCACGGCGCGGCGCTCGGCCCGCAGGGCCTCGGCGAGCTCGACCACCGCGGGGGTGAGGAGCGCCGCGCAGTGGTCGCGCAGGCGCCGGGCGAGCGCCGGGCTCGCCCCGTCGGTGCTCACCGCGATCGTGAGCGTGCCGGCTCGCGCCACCGCGGGCAGGATGAACCCGCAGTCCTCGGCCTGATCGGCCGCGTTCACCCAGAGGCCGCGCTCACGGGCGGCGCCGGCCACCTCGGCGTCGACGGCGGCGTCACCCGTCGCCGTCACCACGAGTCGCACGCCGTCGAGATCGACGGGATCGAAGGCGCGCTCGCGCACCTCCACCACGGTCGAGCGGTCGAGCGGGCCGGTGACCCGTGTGGCGACCACCCGCACTGCGGCACCTGCCGCGACCAGCCCCTCGACCTTGCGGACACCCACCGGCCCGGCCCCGACGACGAGCACCAGGACGCCACGCAGGTCGAGCACGACGGGGTAGCCGAAGTCCATCGGCGAGAGCGTAGGGAGGAAATTGGGAGAAAAGTTGATCGGAGTTGTCGGAATTGGTTGACTGTGCCGATGGGCGTCGAGGACATCAAGGTCGCGAGCCGCTACCTGGCCGGCACGATCGGTGACGAGCTCGACCGCGGTGAGGGTGCCTTCGGCCACGACGACGTCGTGGTGCTCAAGTTCCACGGCATCTACCAGCAGGACGACCGCGACGTCCGCCGCGCCCGCACCCAGGCGAAGCTGCCGCTCGACTACTCGTGCATGGTCCGCTCGTCGGTCCCCGGCGGCGTCATCTCCCCCGACCAGTGGCGCTCCCTCGATGCGCTCGCCGACCTGGGCGACGGCTCGCTCCGGCTCACCACCCGCCAAGGTGTCCAGTACCACGTGGTCCACCAGGGCGACCTCCGCGAGCTCGTCGCCGGCATCAACCGCGCCACGCTCACCACCCTCGCGGCCTGCGGGGACGTGGTGCGCAACGTGATGGCGTGCCCCCTGCCCGACCCCGAGCGCCAGGCCGTGCTCGAGCCCCTCGTCGCCGGGCTGGTGCGTCGCTTCCGGCCGCGCACCGACTCGTACTGGGAGCTGTGGGTCGACGGCGAGCGGGCGGTCACCGCCGAGCCGCCGCCGGTCGACGGCCCGGTCGAGCCGGTGTACGGCGAGACGTACCTGCCCCGCAAGTTCAAGATCGCAGTCGCGTGGCCCGGCGACAACTGCGTCGACCTCCACGCCCACGACGTCGCGATCGTCCCCACCCTCACCGACGTCACCCGTGGTGGGCTCACGGGGTTCGTGGTGCTCGCGGGTGGCGGCATGGGGATGTCGCACGCGCGGCCCGACGACACCTTCCCACGCCTCGCGGATCCGATCGGGTGGGTCGAGCCCGAGGGGCTCCTCGACGTGGTCGAGGCGATCGTCACCGCGCACCGCGACCACGGCGACCGCACCGACCGGTCGCGGGCCCGCCTCAAGTACCTCGTGCACGACCACGGCGTCGACTGGCTCCGCGCCCAGATCGAGGCGCGCACGGGTCGGCCGCTCGCCCCGCCCCCACCGCTGCCCCCGATGGAGGTCCACGACCACCACGGCGCCGAGCCGGCCGGTCTCGTCGGGGTGTACGGCCTGCCCGTGCCGTCTGGCCGTGTGGCCGGCTCGCTGCGCGTCGCCGTCCGCGAGGTGATCGACCGCGGCATCGCCACCGAGCTGCGCGTCACGGCGCGCCAGGACCTGCTGTTCGTGGGCGTCGAGGACCTCGCCGAGCTCGAGGCCACCCTCGCCCGCCACGGCGTGGCGCTCCCCCACGAGGTGAGCCCCGCGCGACGCCTCGCCATCGCCTGCCCCGCCCTCCCCACCTGCGGCCAGGCGCTCGGCGAGGCGGAGCGCGCGCTGCCCGCGGTGGTCGATCGGCTCGAGAAGGTGCTCGCCGACACCGGCAACGAGGGCCTCGACGTGCGCCTCAACATGACCGGCTGCCCCAACGGGTGCTCGCGGCCCTACACCGCCGAGATCGGCATCGTCGGCCGCTCGAAGACCAGCTACGACCTGTACCTCGGCGGCACCGCCGCCGGTGACCGGCTCGCCCGCCTGGTGCGGGCCGACGTGCCGCTCGACGGCGTCGTGGCGCTGCTCGAGCCCGTCCTGCGCCAGTACGCCGAGCACGCCGACGAGGGCGTCGGGTTCGGCGACTGGTGCGCCGAGCACGGCCCGGAGGAGATCGGCACGTGGCTGCCGGCGCCCACCGTGCGGCGTCGCCGTCGCGCCGGGGCGGAGGCCGCACCGTGACCGTCGCCCTCGTCGGCGCGGGCCCCGGGGATCCCGACCTGCTCACCGTGAAGGCGGCGCGGCTGCTCGCCGAGGCCGACGTGGTGGTCCACGACGCGCTGGTGGGCCAGGGCGTGCTCGACCTGGTGGCCCCCGGCACCGAGCTGATCGACGTCGGCAAGCGGCCGGGCCGACCGACCCCGCAGGAGCTGATCTCGGCGCTGCTGGTCGAGCTCGGTCGGCAGGGGAGGCGGGTCGTGCGGCTGAAGGGCGGCGACCCGTTCGTGTTCGGTCGAGGCGGCGAGGAGGCCGAGGCGCTGCTCGCTGCCGGGGTGCCGTTCGAGATCGTGCCCGGGATCACCTCGTCGGTGGCCGCCCCGGCGGCCGCCGGCATCCCGGTGACCCACCGCGGTGTCTCGGCCGCCGTCACCGTGGTGACCGGGCATCGGCGCGCCGGCGAGCCCGACGTCGACTGGCGCTCGCTCGCCCGCGTCGGCGGCACGGTCGTGGTGCTGATGGGCGTGAGTCAGCGGGCCGAGATCGCGGCCGAGCTGCAGGCCGGCGGCCTCGATCCGCACACCCCGGTCGCCGCGATCGAGCGGGCCACCACCGATCAGGAGCGGGTCGCCCGCTGCCGCCTCGACGAGCTCGCCGCCACCCCGGTCGACTCCCCCGCCGTCATCGTGATCGGCCCGGTGTCAGCACTCGACCTCACGCCCGCCGCCCTCGTCGCCGCCGCGACGCCGACATCCTGAGGCGTTTCGGGAGCTCACGACTTCGTCAACCCGGCAGGGGCCGAGTGGGCGGAGCCCCGCGGCTGGGCCAGACTTCGAGGGTGTTCCCGCCACCGGAGCTGGCGCCCCTGCGGATCCTCGAGCTGTGCAAGCGCTTCGGTGACACGATCGCGCTCGACCACCTGACGCTCACCGTCCCGCGGGGCACCTGCTTCGGACTCGTCGGACCGAACGGCAGCGGCAAGTCCACCACGCTCCGCTCCGTGGTCGGCCTGGTGCGGCCCGACGCCGGCCGCATCGAGGTGTGCGGCATCGACGTGAGCGCCGACGTGGTCGGCGCGCGCACGGAGATGGGGGTCGTGCTCGACCCGCTCCAGCTGTTCGACCGACTGAGCGCGCGCGAGTTCCTGGGCACCGTGGGCGAGATCCGCGGCCTCGACCCGACCATGGTCGCCGAGCGCGCCGCCGAGCTGTTCGCCGTGCTGCAGCTCACCGACGACGCCGATCGCCACATCGCCGGCTACTCGCACGGCATGCGCAAGAAGACCGCGCTGGCAGCCGCACTGCTGCACCGGCCACGACTGCTCCTGCTCGACGAGCCCTTCGAGGGGGTCGATCCCGTGTCGGCCCGCACGATGCGCACGATGCTCGACCGCTTCCGGTCAGGTGGCGGCACGGTCGTGCTGTCGAGCCACGTGATGGACCTCGTCGAGCGGCTCTGCGACCACGTGGCGGTGATCCACCGCGGCCGCGTGGTGGCGAGTGGACCCACCGACGCGCTGCGTGGTGGACGCCGTCTCGAGGACGCGTTCATCGACGTCGTCGGTGCCGGCACCGTCGACGAGGAGGCGCTGGCATGGCTGGCGTGAGCGACAGCAACGGCACGGCTGGCGTGAGCGACAGAAACGGCACGGCTGGCGTGAGCGCCACCACCAGCACGGCTGGCGTGAGCGCCACCACCAGCACGGCTGGCGTGATCGCGACGTTCGCGCGGCTGCGGTGGCGGCTGCTGCGAGCGTCGCTTCGCGGCTCGGGGTCGGAGAAGGCCGGTGTCGTGCTGAGCACGATCGGATCGGCCGTCGTGGGCGGCGCGCTCGCGGCCGGGCTCGTCAACATGCCGAGCGTGGTGGCCCGCCCCGCCGACGTGCTCGTGATCGTGACGGCGCTCGTGCCGCTCGCCATCGTCGGCATCGGCCTCATCGCCGGCGTGGCCCAGCCCATCGACCCGCGCGTGATCGCCGTCGAGCCGCTCACCGACGTGCACCGGGCGGTCGGGCTCCTCGCCGGGACGGCGGTGGGCCCGCCCGGCCTCGCCGGTCTGCTCGTCGGGATCGGGCTGGCCGTCGGCGGCATCCGGGCCGGCGGCGTCCCCTGGCTGGTGATCCTCGCCACCGCTGCGTGGCTGCTCACGCTGCTGCTGGTGTCGCGCACGTCCACCAACGTCCTCGGCCTGATCAGCACCCGGTACTCGCGCCTCGGCCAGGTGATCGTCGGCGTGGGCGCGCTCGTCGTCTACGCCGGCTTCCAGGTGGTCCCGGGCGCCGTCGCTCGGCTCGACGTGTCCGAGCGCGCCGATCTGGCCGAGCTCCTCGACCTCACGCCGCTCGGCCAGGTGGGGCGAGCGGTCGCCGAGCCGTCGACGGGCGACGCGGCACTGCACCTCGTGGCCGCCGTCAGCCTGATCCCGATCCTCGCGCTCGTGTACCTGTTCACCACCGAGCGCCTCACCGGCGCGGTGCGCCGCACCGACGTGATCGTCGCCCGCACCGAGATCGCGGGCGTCCGTGGCGCGATCCGCCGACTGTGCGGCGTGGGCGGAGCCGGGGCGATCGCGTGGCGCAGCGTGCTCACCCGGTTCCGCACCCCACGTACGGCGCTCGAGACGTTCACGGGGGCCGGGGTGGGCCTCGCGGCCGTGCTGGTGCCCGTGCTCGTGCGCGACGGGGTCGGCAGCGGTGCCGTGCTGGTGGGCGGTGCCGTCCAGCTGGCCGTGCTCTTCATGGCCGGCAACAGCTTCGGGTCCGACGGCCCTCCGCTCACCTACGAGCTCCTGGCCGGCGCCGGGCCCCACATGGTGGCGGCCGGCAAGGCGCGATCGATCGCGATCGTCGCCGCGCCGGTCGCGGTGGTCGGGCCGCTCCTCGCCGCTGCCGTCACCGGCGAGTGGACCTACCTGCCGGCCGGGTTCCTCGTCGGTGCCGGCGCGCTGCTCGCCGGCACCGGCGGTGCGCTCGTGCAGTCGACGCTCGTGCCGATCGCGATCCCCGACTCCGACAACCCGTTCGCGAGCGGCGAGTCGGGCCGCGGTGCGTTCGCCGCGGTGATGCTGGCGGCCGTGCTGGTGGGGCTCGCCATCGTCACGCTGCCCGTGGCGCTCGGGCTGCTGTGGGCCAACGACCGGCGGTCGGTGGCGCTGGTCACGCTCCTCGGCGTCGTGGCGCTGACCGTGGGCTACGGGCTGTTCCGGGGCGCCATCGAGGTGTCGGCGCGGCACCTGCGCCTGCGCGGGCCCGAGTTCGTCGCCGCCATCACGCCCTCCCGCTGATCGGGCCCTCCGGGTACGCTCGCGTCCGATGGACGACCAGACCACCACCGTCGACACCTCCGACACCGCCGCCGACACCCGTGACGAGATCCTCGACGAGCTGCTCGTGGAGGAGATCTCGATCGACGGGATGTGCGGCGTCTACTGATGCTCGACCGGGCCCTCCGCCTGCACCCGCAGGTCGCCGTGCGGCCCGAGCCGTTCGGCGCGCTCGCCTACCACTACGGCAACCGCCGCCTCGTGTTCCTCAAGCACCCCGACATGGTGCGCGTCGTGCGCTCGCTCGACGAGCACGACACGGTCGCCGACACGCTCACCGCGTGCGGGATCGACCAGGCGCGCTGGCCCTCGTTCGACCGTGCGCTCACGGATCTGGTCGAGTCCGAGGTGCTCGTCGGGACGGACGGTGCACCGTGAGCACGTCGCTGGTCGAGCAGCTGCACGGCGGCCTCGACGCCCCCATCTGCCTCACCTGGGAGCTCACGTACGCCTGCAACCTGTCGTGCGTGCACTGCCTGTCGTCGTCGGGCCGGCGCGATCCTCGCGAGCTCAGCACCGACGAGGCCGTCGCCGTGCTCGACGAGCTCCGCGACCTCCAGGTCTTCTACATCAACATCGGCGGCGGCGAGCCGATGATCCGGCGCGACTTCTTCCCCATCGTCGACCACGCCATCGCCAACGGCATCGGGGTGAAGTTCTCCACCAACGGTGCGTTCATCGACGACGAGGCCGCTCGTCGCCTGGCCGCGATGGACTACCTCGACATCCAGATCAGCCTCGACGGCACCGACGCCCCCACCAACGACGCGGTGCGCGGCGACGGCTCCTACGACACGGCACGGCGTGCGATGGACCGGCTCGCCGGCGCCGGGTTCGGCCCGTTCAAGATCTCGGTGGTGGTCACCCGCCACAACGTCGACCAGCTCGACGAGTTCCAGGCGCTCGCCGACTCCTACGGCGCCCAGCTGCGGGTCACGCGTCTGCGCCCGTCGGGTCGTGGCGCCGACTCGTGGCACGAGCTGCACCCCACCAACGCCCAGCAGCGCCAGATCTACCAGTGGCTGCTCGCGAAGGGCGACCGCGTGCTCACGGGCGACTCGTTCTTCCACCTCAACGCGCTCGGCGAGCCGCTGCCGGGCCTCAACATGTGCGGTGCCGGGCGCGTCGTGTGCCTCATCGACCCGATCGGCGACGTCTACGCGTGCCCGTTCGTGATCCACGACCAGTTCCGGGCCGGCTCGGTCCGCGAGCCGGGCGGGTTCACGGCGGTCTGGCGCGAGAGCGAGCTGTTCCGGTCGCTGCGCGAGCCCCAGTCGGCGGGCGCGTGCGCATCGTGCGGGTCGTACGACGCCTGCCAGGGTGGCTGCATGGCCGCCAAGTTCTTCACCGGGCTCCCGCTCGACGGGCCCGACCCCGAGTGCGTCGGTGGTGAGGGCGAGCTCGCGCTCGCCGGCGTCACCTCCGCACCGCGCCCGGCGATGGACCACACCCGCCCGGGCGCCGCCCCGGTGCTGTTCCGGCGGAAGTAGGCCCGCGTGTGGGCCCTGCTCCTGCCCGCCGCCTACCTGCTCGGCACGTTCCCCAGCGCCGGGCTGGTCGCACGGCGCAGCGGGCTCGACATCACCGAGGTCGGCTCGGGCAACCCGGGCGCCTCCAACGTCACGCGGGCCCTCGGATGGCGCAAGGGCGCGCTCGTCTTCGCCCTCGACGCCCTCAAGGGCGCCGTCGCGGCCGGGGTCGGGCTGCTCGTCGACGGACGGCCCGCCGGGTACGCCCTCGGCGCGGCGGCGATCATCGGCCACATGTACCCGATCACCCGCCGGTTCCAGGGCGGCAAGGGGGTGGCCACCGGGGCGGGTGTGCTGGTCACGCTCCACCCGATCGTCGCCGCCGCCGCGGCCGCCCTGTGGTTCGTGCTGTCCAAGCTCACGGGCAAGGCGTCGGTGGCGTCGATCGGCGCCGTGGTGCTGGTGCCGATCGGCATGGCCGTGGCGGGCGCTCCGGCGTGGGAGTACGTCGCCACCATCGCCGTCTGCGCGCTGATCCTCGTGCGCCACGCCGACAACATCCGTCGGCTCGTGCGCCGCGAGGAGCACTCGCTCACCACCACCCCCTGAGCCGGTGCCAGACACGTGGTTGACACCGGTGGTGCGAGCGGCTGACGTCGAGCGGCAGAATGCCCGAGATGCGGCTGCTGGAACCCCTCGAGATCCGTGGCCGAGCGGCGCCGTCGCGGGTCGTGTTCGGACCCCACGTCACCAACCTCGGTGACGACGACCGCCGCCTCACCCGCCGGCACGTGGCCTACTACGAGCGCCGTGCCCGCGGCGGGGCCGGGATCGTCGTGGTCGAGGGGGCGAGCGTGCACCCGTCCGACTGGCCGTACGAGCGCGCGCCGCTCGCCGAGCGGTGCGCCGACGGCTGGGCGGCGATCGTGGGCGCGTGCCGCCCGCACGGTGCGCTCGTGCTGGCGTCGCTCGACCACGCCGGCGGGCAGGGCTCGTCGGCGTACTCACAGGCACCGCTGTGGGCACCGTCGCGGGTGCCCGAGGTCAACACCCGCGAGGTGCCCAAGTGGATGGAGGCCGACGACATCGCGGCCGTGATCGACGGGTTCGCCGCAGCGGCGAAGGTCGCGGTCGATGCCGGGTGCGACGGGGTGGAGATCAACGCCGGCCAGCACAGCCTCGTCCGCCAGTTCCTGTCCGGGCTCACCAACCATCGCGACGACGAGTGGGGCGCCGACCGGCTGCGGTTCGCCCGTGAGGTCGTGCACGCCGTGCGCGACTCGGTCGGCGACGGGCACGTCGTCTCGCTGCGACTGTCGTGCGACGAGCTCGCTCCGTGGGCCGGCATCACGCCCGAGATGGCGCCAGGCATCGCCGCCGAGCTCACGACGGCGGGAGCCGACCTGCTGGTGGTCGTCCGGGGTGCGATCTTCTCGATCGAGAAGACCCGGCCCGACTTCCACGAGCCGACCGGGTTCAACATCGAGCTCACCCGGGCCGTGCGGGCCGCGGTCGAGGTGCCGGTGGTGCTGCAGGGGTCGATCGTCGAGGTGGGCCAGGCGGAGTGGGCGCTCGGCGGCGACGACGACCCGGCCGCCGCCGACGCGGTGGAGATGACGCGGGCCCAGCTCGCCGACCCCGACCTCGTCGCGAAGGTCCGCGCCGGCACGCCGGAGCGAGTCCGCCCGTGCACCCGCTGCAACCAGACCTGCCAGGTCCGCGACGCCCGCAACCCCATCGTCACGTGCATCGCCGAGCCCACCACGGGGCGCGAGACCGAGGATCCCGACTGGACCGCGCCACCGCGTCGGGCGCGCGACGTCGTCGTGGTGGGCGGCGGGCCGGCCGGGCTCGAGACCGCCCGCGTCGCGGCGATGCGCGGCCACCGCGTCACCCTCCACGAGCGCGACGAGCGCCTCGGCGGGCTCGCGGCCGCCGCCGGGCCGAACGCGGCGATCGTCGAGTGGCTCATCGCCGAGTGCGAGCACCTCGGTGTCGAGGTGGTGCTGGGCTCGACCGGTCCCGCCGAGGCCACCGGGGCGATCGTCGTGCAGTGCACCGGGTCGCTGCCCGGCCGACGCACCTACGAGGTCGAGGGGGATCCGGTGCTGCTCGACATCGCCGACCTGCGCCGTGGCGACGCCACCCTGCCGCCGGCCGGCACCGTCGTCGTGCACGACCCCATCGGCGGGCCGATCGCCGTCGCCCTCGCCGAGGAGCTCGGCGACCGCGCGGTGGTGCTCACCCAGGACAACATCGCGGGCAACGAGCTGGCCCGCACCGGCGACCTCGCGCCGGCCAACGTGCGCCTCGCGCAGCGCGGCGTGCGCATCGAGCGCCGCACCCTGCTGCGCACCGTCCGGCCCGGCGCGGTCGACGTGCAGGACCGCTTCAGCGGTGAGCGCCGCACGATCGAGTGCGTCGCCGTGGTCGACTGCGGCTTCCGGCTCCCCGACGATCCGCTGCCGGGCGTCGGGCTGCGTGCCGGCGACTGCGTCGCGCCGCGCACGCTGCACGAGGCGATCCTCGAGGGCCGCCGGGTCGCCCACGGCATCTGACCGCCCGTACGGTGCGGTCGCCACGACGGAGGAAGCGGAGGAGCCATGACCACCGATCTGTTCGACCTCACGGGCCGGGTCGCCATCGTCACCGGCGGCAGCCGCGGGCTCGGCCGCGAGATGGTGCTCGCGTTCGCCGAGCACGGCGCCGACGTGGTGATCGCGAGCCGCAAGCTCGGCAACTGCGAGGCGGTCGCCGCCGAGGTGCGCGAGCGCTTCGGCCGCCGCGCGCTGGCGGTGGCGTACCACGCCGGCTCGTGGGACGACGCCCAGCTGCTGTTCGACGCCACGCTCGCCGAGCTGGGCCGGCTCGACGTGCTCGTGAACAACGCCGGCATGTCGCCGCTGTACCCGAGCGTCGATGCCGTCACCGAGGAGCTGTACGACAAGGTGATGGGGGTCAACCTGAAGGGCCCGTTCCGGCTGTCAGCGCTCGCCGGCACCCACATGGCCGCGCACGACGGTGGTTCGATCATCTTCGTGTCGTCGATCGCGTCGCAGCGCCCCACCCCTGCCGAGCTGGTGTACGGCGCCGCCAAGGCGGGCGTCAACAACCTCACGGCCGGGCTCGCCCGCACGTTCGGGCCGACGGTGCGCGTGAACTGCATCGTGCCCGGCCCGTTCCTCACCGACATCTCCAAGGCGTGGGACCTCGAGGCGTTCGAGCGCCGGGCGAAGGACGCGTTCGCGCTCGGCCGCGGCGGCGAGCCCCACGAGGTGGTGGGCGCCGCGCTCTACTTCGCGAGCGATGCGTCGAGCTACACCACGGGCGCCCTGCTCAACATCGACGGCGGCCCCCGCTGACCGGCGATGCCCCAGCAGTCTGGGCTGCAGCTGCGATCACATCTGATGGCAGCTGCAGCCCAAACCACCTGACCACGGTGGCTAGAGCAGCTCGTCGAGGAGCGGGGTGACGTCGAGGCGGTCGAGCGACGGCAGGTGGACGTCGACCACGTCGTGCTGGAGGTGGCGCCAGATGTCGTGGCGGAAGAAGTGCCGACCCTCGCGCACCACGTAGTTGAGGAGGAAGAACCGGTACGCCTCCGGCAGGAACCGCACCTCGGCCTCGGTGAGCGGCAGCACCGAGTGGTACGCCCGCAGGAACCGCCGG
>JALOLG010000013.1 GCA_025456105.1 Ilumatobacteraceae bacterium
CCCAACGGCGACACGGTGCGGAAGTGCAACCTCGATCTCGCGCCCGACGCGCCGTGGCGCTGCCCGGAGCCGTGCCCGAAGTACGAGCGTCGGCTCGCCGACGTGGCGTGGACCCACGGCAGCCTCACGGTGCGGCCCACCCCGCCCGAGCCCGAGAGCGTGGCCGACGGCTCGGCGGCGGCGCTGCTCGACGAGGCCGAGGACATCCTCAACGGTGCGGCCGATCGCGTGATGGCCGAGCTCGAGGCCGAGCAGCGCAGCTCGAAGGGCTGGAAGCGCATCTTCCGGCGTCGGAATTAGCACTATCACGGTAGTAGAATTCCCCCGTGCCCACGACCAGCCCGGAGCTGCTCGATCAGCTCGCCTCCGTGTCGCTGCCCACCGCCGATGAGGAGATCTGGCGCTACAGCCGCATCGGTGAGCTCGACCTGACCCGCTACGTGCCGGGCTCGGTCGTCACCACGGTGGATGGGCCCGATGACCTGGTGGTCGCGGCACTCGACACGGCTGGGCTCGACGAGCGGCTCACCGATGCGGCCGACGTCTTCGCCGAGCTGAACGACGCCTTCATGGCACCGCTCACCATCCGCGTGCCCCGACACCGCGTGGTGGAGGCGCCGATCGTGGTCACCCACGTGGTGGCCGGCGGGCTCGATGCGAGCGGGGCCGCCGGCGTGGTGTTCCCCCGACTCGTCGTCGAGGCGGGCGAGGCCAGCTCGGTGACCGTGGTCGAGCGGTTCGTGTCGGGCACCCCCGGGCCGGCCCTCGTGGTGCCGGTGCTGCAGGTGCAGGCCGCGCAGGCCGCCCGGGTCGAGTACCTGGCCGCCGACGAGCTCGGCACCGACGTGTGGAAGATCGGGCACCAGCGGGCGCTCGGCGACCGCGACTCCACCACGCTGCTCGCGTCGGTGGCGCTCGGCGCGGCCTACGGACGCGTCCGCACGGAGGCGCGCCTCGTGGGGCAGGGTGGCACCACCCGCCAGGTCGCGATCTACTTCGCGGCCGACGAGCAGATGCACGACTTCCGCACGATCCAGGACCACGACGCGCCGCACACCTCGAGCGACCTGCTGTTCAAGGGGGCCGTGCAGGACACGGCGCGCAGCGTGTACACCGGCCTGATCCGCATCCGCGAGCACGCCCGCGGCACGGCGGCGTTCCAGACCAACCGCACGCTCACGCTGTCGGAGGGGGCCTGGGCCGAGAGCGTGCCCAACCTCGACATCCGCACCAACGACGTGTCGTGCAGCCACGCCTCCACGGTCGGCCCGATCGACGACGACCAGCGCTTCTACCTCGAGAGCCGCGGCGTGCCGCCCGAGGTCGCGGAGCGGCTCGTGGTGCTCGGCTTCTTCGACGAGGTGATCGAGCAGCTGCCGGCCGGCGCGGTCGCGGCCGAGCTGCGCCGGGCGGTCGCCGACAAGCTGCACGTCGAGGCGGTGGCGCGATGAGCGGCACCGACGTGGGTGCGCTCGAGCAGTTCCCCGTGAACGGCGTGCGCAAGGTGACGGTGGGGTCGGTCGACATCGCCGTGGTCCGCATCGCCGACGACGTGTACGCGCTCGCCGACACCTGCAGCCACGCCCAGGTCTCGCTGTCGGAGGGCGAGGTGTGGTGCGACGAGCTCGAGCTCGAGTGCCCGAAGCACGGCAGCGCGTTCAGCCTCACCACGGGCGAGCCCAGCACGCTGCCCGCGACGCAGCCGGTCGCGGTCTACACGGCCCGGGTCGTCGACGGCCGGGTCGTCGTCGACGTCGAGCCCCAGGAGGTCACGTCATGAGCACGCTCGAGATCATCGGCCTGCGCGCCGGCATCACCGGCAAGGAGATCGTGCGGGGCATCGACCTCTCGGTCTCCTCGGGCGAGGTCCACGCCATCATGGGTCCGAACGGCGCCGGCAAGAGCACGCTGTCGGGGGTCCTGATGGGCAAGCCCGGCTACGAGGTGCTCGCGGGCTCGGCCACGCTCGACGGCGTCGACCTGCTCGCCCTCCCGGCGTGGCAGCGTGCCCAGGCCGGCCTGCACCTCGTGATGCAGTACCCCACCGAGGTGCCGGGCGTGCGGGTGCACGACGTCCTGGCCGAGGCGCTCGCCGCGGGCGGCCGTGACACCGGGGGTCTCGACGACCGCATCCGGGCCGAGGCGGCCCGCATCGGCTTCGACGAGCGCTTCCTCGACCGGGCGCTGAACGTCGACCTGTCCGGCGGCGAGAAGAAGCGCAACGAGACACTGCAGCTGGCCGTGCTCGAACCGAAGATCGCGATCCTCGACGAGCTCGACTCCGGGCTCGACATCGACGCCCTGCGCGCGTGCGCCCGTCGGGTGGAGGATCTCAGCAACGAGCGTGCGATGGGCGTGCTCGTGATCACGCACTACAGCCGGCTCCTCGCCGAGCTGCGTCCCGACCACGTGCACATCCTGGTGAAGGGGCGAATCGTGGCGAGTGGCGGTCCCGAGCTCGCGGACGAGCTCGAGGAGGTCGGCTACGCCGCCTACACCGCCGGCGACGAGGTCGAGCCGCCGGCGGCCCGCTCCGCGCTCGACGACCTGTTCGCCCTCTGACCGACCCGCCGGGACGTCGGACCCTGGCGGACGGGCGCCTGCGACCGTACGTTGACCTCGGAGCGACGAGAGGAGGCGCCATGACCGTCGCACGGGACGAGACGGCCGATCGGACATCGCGAGGCGAGCGTCCGGGCGATGCCGTCGTGGGCAGCATCCGGGGCATCTACGACGCGCTGACCGTCAAGCGGGTGTTCGGCGACGCGTACGAGTCGAACGGCGTGACGGTGATCCCGGTCGCCCGGATCGGGGGTGGCGCCGGCGGCGGCGGGGGCGAGGGGACGAGCGACGCCGAGGCGGGTGGCGGGTTCGGGACCGGGTTCGGACTGGGTGCCCGACCGGTGGGCGTCTACTGCATCGACGGCGAGGGTCGCGTCGCGTGGAAGCCGGCGGTGGATGCCACCCGGGTGGTCCGGGGCGCACAGGTGCTGTCCGGCATCGTCGCGGTGTGCATCACGCTGGTGCTGCTCGCGCGACGCTGACGAGCCGGCGCCGCCGGTCGATCAGACGAACGCCATCTCGCGGAGGCGGCGGATCCGCTCCGAGGTGGGCGGGTGCGTGCTGAACAGCTTCGCCACGTCGGTGCCACGGCGTGGGTGGTGGGCCTCGGCGAGCGGGTCGTGGATGTACGCCTGGGCCTGGGCCGGCGGCACCGACATGGGCGTGCGGGCGGCCAGCACCTCGATGCGCTCGAGGGCGCTCGCGAGCGGCTCGCCGGTGCCGAGCAGCTCGGCGGCGCCGCGGTCGGCCTCGAACTCGCGCGACCGCGAGACGGCCATCTGGATGAGCCCGGCGGCCATCGGGGCGAGCAGGGCGATCGCCATGGTGGCGATCGGGTTCGGTCGCTCCTCGTCGTCGCCGCCGCCGAACATCGACGAGAACATGGCCATCTGGGCGATGAACGAGATCGCGGTGGCGATCGCCGCGGCGACCGAGCCGATGAGGATGTCACGGTGCTTCACGTGCATGAGCTCGTGGGCCATGACCCCCTCGACCTCGGCTCGGGGCAGGCTGCGCAGCAGCCCCTCGGTGGCGCAGACGACGGCGTTGCGCGGGCCGCGCCCGGTGGCGAACGCGTTGGGCTGCGGTGAGGGCGAGATCGCCACCGTGGGCATCGGCATGCCGGCGCGGTCGGCGAGCGTGCGCACCATCGAGTAGAGCTCGGGCGCCTCGGCTTCGGTGACGACGCGGGCGTTGGCCGCCCTGAGGGCGAGCTTGTCGCTGAACCAGTACGAGCCGCCGACCGTGACGAGCGCGATGCCGAGGCCGATGACGAGGGCGGTGGTGCTGCCACCGCCGAGCAGGCCGGCGACGGCCACGATGAGGCCGCCGAGCCCGGCGAGGAGGACCGTGGTCTTGAGTGTGTTGTTCATGACGTCCTGGGGGAGGAAATACTTGTCGTCGTGGACAAGTTTATCCGTCGTCGCCGCTCGCCGGTCGCGCCTCCGTCGCCGGCCGACACCCGGTTCGACGACCTGATCGGGCTGCTCTTCCCCGGCGGCCTCGACGAGCCGACCACCGATCGGTTGCGCGCCGTCGCTGGGCCGCCGCCGTTCGATGCGGCGACGGTCCGGCGCCTGCTCGGCGCGGTCGACCAGCAGGTGGCGCCGACCCGGTTCGCCGTGCGGTTCGGACCCGACGACCTCGACGAGGTCGATGTGGAGGGTCTCGTGCTCCTCGTCGATCGTGCCGACGCGTCGGTGTCGGTGCAGATCGTGGCCGACGGCGCGTACGAGCCGCATGTCGCTGCCGCGCTCGACCGTCTGGTGCCCGAGGGTGGGACGGTGGTCGACGTCGGGGCGAACGTCGGGTACCACACGCTGCGTGCAGCCGTGCGGGTGGGTTCGGCGGGACGGGTGCTGGCGGTGGAGGCGAACCCGGAGAACGCGCGCCTGCTCGCGGCGACGATCGCTCGGAACCGGCTCGCGAACGTCGACCTGCTGCCGCTCGCGCTCGCCGACCGGCGGGGGCACCTCCACTTCGGGAGCCACGTCGGGTCGAACGGCGGGGTGCTGCCCGACGACCCGACGGCGCTGGTGAGCGGGCGTGGCACCGTGGTGCCCTGCATCCGGCTCGACGAGCTCGGGCTCGAGCGGTGCGACGTGATGAAGATCGACGTCGAGGGCGCCGAGGCGCTCGTCGTCGCCGGCGCCACCACCACGATCGAGCGCTGCCGCCCCGCGATCGTGATGGAGCTCTCGTGCGAGATGACCCGACGGGTGTCGGGCGTCGAGCCGCTCGAGCATCTGGAGCGCCTGGAGCGGCTCGGCTACGTGGTGCACCTGATCGACCGAGCCACGGGTGGGCTCGTGCCCGTGGGATCGGCGGCCGCCCTGCTCGCCGACTGGGGCCACCCGCTGCGCATCGAGGACCTCGCCCTGCTCCCGGGCGGGTCGGGCGGCGTGCCGCCTCGGTAGGGTCCGGCTCGTGACCGCGCCCGCCGGCGAGCACGTCGCCGTCCACGGCTCCGAGCGCTTCCCCGGCTGGCGGGTCGTCACCGGGTGCTTCGTGGTGCTCACGGTGTCGTCGGGCCTCGGGTTCTACGGCCTCGCGGTCTACCTCAACGCGTTCTCGCGCGAGCGCGGCTGGGAGGTGGCCTCGGTCTCGCTCGCGACCACCCTGTTCTTCCTGGTCGGCGGGGTCGCCGGGCTCCAGATCGCGCGGCTCATCGCCGTCCACGACGTGCGGTACGTCATCGTCGGTGGTGGGCTGATCGCCGGCGGCGCGCTCGCGCTGCTGGGCCAGGTGCAGGAGCGCTGGCAGCTGTTCGCCGTGTACGCGGTCTTCGCCGTGGGGTGGGCGGCATCGGGGTTGGTGCCGGCGACGACCGTGATCACGCGCTGGTTCCACGTCAAGCGGTCGGTCGCGCTCTCGATCACCTCGACCGGCCTGTCGGTGGGCGGCATCCTCATCACGCCGGTGGCCAAGTGGCTGCTCGACGCGCAGGGGCTCGAGGCGGGCACGCCGTGGCTCGGGCTGCTCTTCGTGGTGGGTGTGGTGCCCGTGGCGCTGTGGCTCGTGCGTCCCGATCCGGCGGCGCTGGGCTGGATGCCCGACGGCGAGCGCGCTGTCGTCGGTGCGCCACCGCGGGCACCGTCGGGCATGGCGTACCACGACGCGGTGCGCACCCGCTTCTACGTGGCGGTGACGGTGGGGTTCCTGCTGGCGCTCGGCTCGCAGGTCGGCGGCATCCAGCAGCTGGTGCGCCTGGTGGAGGAGCGCACCGACCAGGGCACCGCTGCGCTCGCAACCGTGTTCTTGGCCGGCACGTCGGTCGTCGCCCGCCTGATCGGCGGTCGGGCGGTCACCAAGCTGCCGATGGTGGGCTTCACGGTGGTGCTGGCGCTCGTCCAGACCGCGGCGCTGGCGTCGATCGCGTTCGCGTCGAGCACCGTCGTCCTGTTCGTGTCGATCGTGCTGTTCGGTGCCACGATCGGGAACATCCTCATGCTCCAGCCGCTGCTCATCGCCCAGCACTTCGGCGTTCGCGACTACCCGCGCATCTTCAGCCGGTCCCAGTTCGTCACCATGTTCGGGACGGCCGGCGGCCCGCTCCTGCTCGGCTGGCTGCACGACAACGCCGGTGGCTACCGCACCTCGTACCTCGTGGCGGCGGGCTGCTCGGCCGTGGGCGCAGCGGTGATCGCGTGGGGAGGACCGGCGACCGAGCCGACGACTGCGACGGAGGACCCGTGACCGACACCCATCCCAACGTCGACCGAGTGGTGGCCGCGGCCCGCGAGCGCGGGCTCGAGATCGCGCCGCGACGGTTCCCCGACGGCACGAAGACCGCCCTCGACGCGGCAAGCGCGATCGGCGTCGAGGTCGGCCAGATCGTGAAGAGCCTGATCTTCGCCGTCGACGGTGAGGTGGTGCTGGCCTACGTGAGCGGCGCCAACCAGCTCGACGAGCACAAGCTCGCCGCGGCCGCCGGTGGGCTGCGGTGCACGCGGGTCGACGCCGATGTCGTCCGGTCGGCCACGGGCTACCCGATCGGCGGTGTGCCGCCCTTCGGGCACGCCACGCACCTGCGCGTGTTCATCGACCCCGACCTGCTGCAGTACGACGAGGTGTGGGCGGCCGCCGGCACGTGGCACGACGTGTTCGCGATCGAGCCGAACCGCCTCGTCGAGGCCAGCGAGGGCGTGATCACCGACCTCAAGCGGGGCTGAGCGCCGGACGTACACTTCGGTCATGCAGCCCACATCGCCGCTCGAGGACTGGCGCGGGGTGGATGTCGGCCAGATCCGCGAGCAGCTCCGCCTGCCGGTGAAGGAGCGCGTGCGGGTGATGGTCGAGGCGGCGAACGTGTTGCTGAACGTGCAGGAGCATGCACGTCGGGCCCGCAGCCCCGAAGCCGGCTGATGTTCGACCCCGTTCGGATCTGCGCGGTTCTGAACGAGGAGGGGGTCGACTACGTCGTCGTCGGAGGGTTTGCCGCAGTCGTTCGCGGCTCCTCGCTCCCGACGCGTGACATCGACATCGTCCCGTCACCGTCTGCCGACAACCTCGACCGACTGGGCCGCGCCCTTCGCCGCATCGGTGCGCAGATCCGAACGGACGCGGATCCTGTGCCGGCGCCCCTCGATGGGCGGTTCCTGGCCAGCATGCAGACGATGCTGAATCTCGTGACGGACTTCGGCGAGATGGATCTCACGTTCCTGCCGGCCGGTCGCGCTGGTGGTTACGACGGCTGGCGGCTCGGTGCGACCGAGGAGGAGCTGAGCGACGGGCTGATCGTCGTGATCGCCAGCCTCGACGACATCATCGACTCGAAGCGTGCCGCCAATCGGCCGAAGGACCAGATGGCGTTGCCGTACCTCGAATCGCTGAGGGACGAGCTGCGCGACCGCTGAGCGTGGTGTCGTGGCCGGTCGAGGGTCGGCCAACGACCCGGGCGAGGCCACGGCGGGCCTCCCGCTCGGCCACGCGGTTGGGGCTCGGGTGCTGGGCGAGGAAGTCGGTGACTGCATCCGGTTCGATGCGGGTCAGGTCGCGCAGTGCCCAGCCGATCGCCTTGGCGACGAAGAACTCGGGGTCCGCCCAGTGGCGATCGCACAGTCCGAGCACGCGAGACACGTCGGTCGCTGCGGCCCAGCCGCGCTGGTGCTGGATGGCCGCCCGCACGAGCCAGCGGTCGCCCGACTCGGACCAGGCATCGACCAGGGTGCGGTGGTCGAAGCGGCGGCACAGCGGGCTCACCGCGGCCGATCCGAGTGCGTCGACCGTGTCCCACCATGGCGTGGACACGAGCAGCGGTGTCACGTGGTGCGGCAGGAACGACTCGTCGGCGGCCGAGCGGAAGCGAGCGATCAGGTCGGCACCGGCGTACGCGTGCTCGCGCTCGGGAAGCTCGAACAGCCGCGCGGCCGCGGCGCCGAGCTCGTCGCTGGTGGGCGACGCCAGACCCGCCCACGCCGACCGTTGTGCAGCTCGGCGCGCCGGTGCGCCGATGCCGAGGAACGGCGCCACGTGTCGCATGTACGCAGCCATCTGCGCCGCCCGATCCGGGTCGGCGAGCGGCGCGATCGCGCCGACGGTCCGCTCGACCACGTCCTCGGCCCACTCGGTCATCGGCCGACTGTAGGCGTGCGACACTCGTGCCATGCCCAAGCTCACCGACGACGAGGTGGCTGCGTTCCTGGACGAGCCCGGCCACCTGGTGCGCATCGCCACCGTCGACGACGACGGGATGCCGCGCGTCCTGCCGCTCTGGTTCGTGCTCGAGGACGGGCGGCTGTGGTTCACGCCGCGCGCGCCCGCGGTCATCTGGCGGAACATCGAGCGTGATCCACGGGTGGGCATGACGATCGACGAGACCGCGCACCCGTACCGCAAGGTCGTGCTCCAGGGGGTCGCCGAGGTGGTGCACCGGCCCGGTGACGACGACGCGTGGCGCGACCGGTACCGCCGCATCGCGCGGCGGTACACGCCCGAGGAGTGGGCCGATGCCTACGTCGACGGCACCGACGACCAGCCTCGAGCCCTGTGCGCGGTCGCCCTGTCGGCGCCCACCACGCGAGTCAGCACCTGGCGGATGCCGGTGCAGGGCGAGGACCCACGCGGCATCTGGGCCCGGCGGTACTACCTGCCGGGCACCAAGTGGGCCCACTGACGCAGGCTCAGCCGGCGCCCGAGGCGAACGCCGAGGGGTCGATCGCGATGAACGTGGCGCGTGACGTGGCCACCACCTGATCGCCGTCGCGGAGCTCGCCGCTCATCAGCAGCTTGCGGCCCGCGCGCTCGTCGAGGCGCACCCGGCACTCGAGCTCTCGTCCGATCGGCACCCCTGCCGCGTAGCGCACCGAGATCTCCCCGGTGAACGCCGGCTGCTGGTGGATCGTGAGCACGAACCCGAACACGTCGTCGAACAGCGCGGCCACCACGCCCCCGTGGCTCCGGCCCGGCGCGCCCTCGTGGGCCGAGCGCAGAGTGCACCGCGCAACGGCTTCGTCGCCCTCGCGCACGACCACCACGTCGAGACCCCACGGCGACGAGCGGCCCGACACCGGGCGCTCGTCGAAGCTCGTCATCACGTCGCCGTCCTCGGTGTCGTTGGTCCAGTCGCCGCTCGGCCGGATGGTGGCGCGCTGGCGGGCGGCGCCCGCCGAGAGCTCGGACGTGAGCCCGTCCAACGTGGCGGTGAGCCGGTCGATGAGCTCGATCGTCGCGTCGTGGCCCACGAGCGCATGGCCCACGTCGCGAACGGCCCGCCCGGCGCGGGCGCGCGCCTCGGCGACGGCGTCGGGGTGGTCGGGCTGGTCGACGTGGACCAGCGGGTCGACGTGGGCGTGGTGGTCGGCCGGGTCGCTCATGACCCGGCGAACCGTACCGACCTGCCCCTGGTCGGCGTCAGGCGGACTCGTCGAGCGCCTGGAGCAGGGTGTTCCAGGCCAGCGTCGCGCACTTGATGCGCACGGGGAACTTCACGACGCCCTGCAGGGCCTCGAGGTCGCCGAGCGACACCGCGGTGTCGTCGGCGGAGGCGTCGCCGTCGCCGTCCTCGATCGACATCATCCCCTTGAACCGGCGCACGATGGCCCGCACCTCGGGCACGGTCTTGCCGATCACGGCCTGGGTCATCATCGAGGCCGACGACTGCGAGATCGAGCAGCCCTGGCCGCTGATCTTCACATCGGTGACCCGGCCCTCGTCGACCTGCAGGTAGACGGTGATCTCGTCGCCGCACAGCGGGTTGTGGCCCTCGGCCATGATGGCCGGCGGCGTCGGCAGCTCCCCGCGGTTCCGAGGCGAGCGGTAGTGGTCGAGGATGATCTCGCGGTAGAGGTCTTCGAGGCCGGGCACGTGTGGTTCCTCCGTCGCGGTGTCAGAAGCCGAAGATGTCGGTGGCCGAATCGAGCGCGTCGGCGAGTGCGTCGACGTCGGCGGTGTCGTTGTACACGTAGAAGGATGCCCGAGCGGTGGCCCCGACGCCCAGCACCCGCATGAGCGGCTTGGCGCAGTGGTGCCCGGCGCGCACGCAGACGTTGCGCTCGTCGAGCACCTGGCTCACATCGTGCGGGTGCAGGTCGCGGAACGCGAAGCTGAGCACGCCGCCGCGGATCTCGACGTTGCGCGGCCCGTGGATGGTGAGGTCGTCGCCGAAGCGCTCGGTGAGGGTGTCGAGCGCGTAGCGGGTGAGCTCGGCCTCGTGGCGCCGCACCTCGGCCATGCCGAACGACTCGAGGTAGTCGATCGCGGCACCGAGGCCGATCGCCTCGATGATGGGCGGCGTACCCGCCTCGAACTTGGCCGGCACGGGGGCGCACGTGAAGCCGTCGAGCCGGACGTCGCTGATCATGTTGCCGCCGCCGAGGAACGGGGGCATCGCGTCGAGCAGCTCGGCGCGACCCCAGAGCACCCCGATGCCGGTGGGCCCGAGCATCTTGTGGCTGCTGAAGGCGACGAGGTCGGCGTCCCAGGCCTGCACGTCGGTGACGTTGTGGGGCACGTACTGGCAGGCGTCGACGACCGCGAGCGCCCCGGCGTCGTGCGCGGCGCGGCACAGGTGGGCGACGGGCGTGATCGTGCCGAGCACGTTGCTCATCGCCGTGAACGACAGCGCCTTCGCGCCGTCGAGCAGGCGCGGGAGGTCGGTGAGGTCGAGCTCACCGGTCGGGGTGAGCGGGATCCAGCGCAGCTCGATGCCGCGCTCGGCGGCGAGCTGGTGCCACGGGACGATGTTCGCGTGGTGCTCCATGTGCGTGAGCACCACCACGTCGCCGGCGCGCAGGTTGGCGCGGCCCCAGCTGCCGGCGACCAGGTTGAGCGACTCGGTGGCGTTCTTGGTGAACACCACCTCGTCGGCCGACGGTGCGTTGATGAACCGAGCGACCTTGGCGCGAGCCCCTTCGTAGGCCTCGGTGGCCTCGGCGGCCATGCGGTACGCGCTGCGGTTGATGGGGGCGTACGACGTGGCGGCGAAGCTCGACATGGCGTCGATGACCTGGCGCGGCTTCTGCGAGCTGTTGGCCGAATCGAGGTACACGACGCGCTCGCCGTCGATGCGGCGCGTGAGGAAGGGGAAGTCGGCGGCGATCGTGGCGCGGTCGAGCGTGTGCCCGCTCACGACACGACCTTGAACGCGTCGTAGCCGTCGCGCTCGAGCTGCTCGGCGAGCTCCATGCCGCCGGATGCGACGATCCGGCCGTCGACGAGGATGTGGACGTGGTCGGGGGTGACCTCGTCGAGGAGCCGCTGGTAGTGGGTGATGAGGATCACGCCCATGCCGGGCTTGTCGGCCCGAACCTCGCGGATCCCCTTGGCGACGATGCGCAGGGCGTCGATGTCGAGGCCCGAGTCGGTCTCGTCGAGGATCGCGAGCTCGGGGCCGAGGATCGCCATCTGCATGATCTCGTTGCGCTTCTTCTCGCCGCCCGAGAAGCCCTCGTTGAGGTAGCGGTCGACGAACGACGAGTCCATGCCGAGCCGCGTCATCCACTCCATGGCCGACAGCCGCAGCTCGAGGACGCTGAGGTCGATGCCACGCCGTGCCGACAGCGCCTGGCGGAGGAACT
>JALOLG010000260.1 GCA_025456105.1 Ilumatobacteraceae bacterium
GGGAACTCTTCCAACAGCCGTCGCTCGATCTCGTCGAGCCCGCCGCGGCGCTCGATGAGGTCGGGACGGTCGCGCAGCGTGCGGTGCAGCGCCTGCGCCCGCCGCCACCGGGCGATGCGGGCGTGGTCGCCCGAGCGCAGCACCTCGGGGACCACCCAGCCGCGGAAGTCGGCCGGGCGGGTGAAGTGCGGCTCCTCGAGCAGGCCCGACTCGCCGAAGCTCTCGGTGACCGGGCTCTCGGCGTTGCCCATGGCACCCTCGAGCAGGCGGGTGACGGCTTCGATCACCAGGCACGCCGCGACCTCGCCGCCCGACAGCACCACGTCGCCCACGCTCAGCTCGCCGTCGACGAGGTGCTCGCGCACCCGGTGGTCGACGCCCTCGTAGCGGCCGCAGAGCAGGCTGAACCCCTCGAGCGCGGCGAGCTCGGCCGCGAGCGACTGGTCGAACCGGCGCCCCCCGGGCCCGAGCAGGTAGAGCGGCCGCGGCGGGTCGGCCGCCTCGACGGCGGCGAACAGCGGCTCAGGCCGCATGAGCATGCCGGCGCCGCCGCCGAAGGGTGCGTCGTCGACGGTGCGGTGCACGTCGGTGGTGTGGTCGCGCGGGTCGTGGCAGCGCAGGTCGAGCAGCCCGGCGGCCTGCGCCTTGCCGAGGAGGCTGCCCGAGCAGAACCCCTCGACGAGCTCGGGGAAGATCGTGAACACGTCGATCCGCACGGCGCGGCCTCAGTCGAACAGGCCGTCGGGGGGATCGATCGTGACGACGCCGTCGGACGCCGACACCACGAACGTCACCGGCACGAGCGCACCCGTCTCCAGCTCGAGCAGGTCGGCAGCCGGGTTGTCGAGGACGGCGACGCACTCGCCGCGGTCGGTGCCGTCGAGCTCGACGACCCGGGCACCGATCAGCTGGTGCACCCACAGGGCGTCGGGATCGTCGATCGGCTCGGCGTAGAGCCGCAGGCCGGCGAGCGCCTCGGCCGCGGTGCGATCGGGGACCTCGGCGAAGCCCACCACGAACGATGTGCCGGCCGGCCGCGACCGCTCGACGCTCAGCCAGCGACCGCCGGCGTGCAGACGGGATCCGACCGCGACGCGCTCGCGGCGGTCGGTGGTGAGCTCGACGCGCACGTCGCCCTTGATGCCGTGGGCCCGTCCGATGCGGCCGACGTCGAGGAGGCCGTCGGGCACGGTGGGGCGTGCCACGTCCACCGTCGGCTCAGTCGTCGAGGAACTCGATGTCGACCTCGACACCGTCTTTCGCCGCGGCGGCACGGGTGACCGTGCGGATGCTGGCGGCGGTGCGGCCACGGCGGCCGATGACCCGTCCGAGGTCGCCGGGGCCGACGCGCACGTCGAGGCGGACACGACCACCCGAGGGGGTCTGCTCGACGGCGACGGCGTCGGGCGCGTCGACGATCGAGCGGACCACGTGATCGAGCACGGCGGCCGCAGTGGGGGCAGCGAGCTCGGTGTCGCTCACTTCGCGGCCTTGAACTGCTCCATCGCGCCCGAGATCTCGAGCAGCTTGCGGACCCGGTCGGTCGGCTGCGCACCCTGGCTCAGCCACTTGACCGCCTTGTCGTTGTCGACGGTGAGCGACGACGGCTCGGTCCGCGGGTTGTAGTGGCCGAGGATCTCGATGAACCGGCCGTCGCGGGGCGAGCGGGAGTCGGCGGCGACGATGCGGTACTGGGGCTGCTTGGTCTTGCCGATGCGGGTGAGGCGCAGCTTCACTGCCATGTTTCGAACGACTTCCTGTGGGGCCGGGGCCTGGTGAGAACCCTGAAAGGTTAGCGGCGCACTCCTCGACCGCCACCCCCCGGCAGTTCGGTCAGCGAGACGGCGGGAAGCCGGGCAGGCCGGGCGCACCGGGGGCGCCGAGACCCGGGAGGGCGGCGAGGTCGGGCATGCCGGCGCCGGGGCGGCCGCCGCGGCCCTTCTTGCCCTTCTTGCCGCCCTTGCCGGGCCGACCGGCCAGGCCCATCTTCTTCATCATCTTCTGCATGTCGCCGAACTGCTTCACGAGGCGGTTCACGTCGCCGACCGTGGTGCCGGACCCGTCGGCGATCCGGGTGCGGCGGCTGCCGTTGATGATGTTCGGCGACCGTCGCTCCTCGGGCGTCATCGACCGGATGATCGCCTCGATCGGCTTGAGGTCGTCGTCGTCGATCTTGGCGCCCTTCAGCTCCTTGGGCATGCCCGGCATCATCCCGAGCAGGCTCCCGAGCGAGCCCATCTTCTTGATCTGCTGCATCTGCTCGAGGAAGTCGTCGAGGGTGAACTCGCCCTCCATGAGCTTGGCAGCGGCCTCCTCGGCCTGCTCCTTCTCGAAGGCCTTCTCGGCCTGCTCGATGAGCGTGAGCATGTCGCCCATGCCGAGGATCCGCCCCGACATGCGGTCGGGGTGGAACTGCTCGAACGCGTCGAGCTTCTCACCCGTGGATGCGAACGCGATCGGCCGGCCGATGACCTCCTTCACCGACAGCGCCGCACCGCCGCGGGCGTCGCCGTCGAGCTTGGAGAGGATCACGCCGTCGATCTGGAGCGTGGCGTGGAAGGCCTCGGCCGTCTGCACGGCGTCCTGGCCGGTCATCGCGTCGATGACGAGGAACGTGTAGTCGGGCTCGACGGCGACCGAGATCTGCCGGACTTGCTCCATCATCTCGGCATCGATGGAGAGCCGACCCGCGGTGTCGACGATGAGCACGTCGCGGCCGAGCCGCTTGGCCTCCTCGAGCCCGCGCGAGGCGGTCGACACCGGATCGCTGGGCTCGGAGTACACCGGCACGTCGATCTGACGGCCGAGCGTGCGGAGCTGCTCGACGGCCGCCGGGCGCTGGAGGTCGGCGCCCACGAGCAGGGGCTGGCGGCCCTGGGCCTTGAACCAGGCCGCGAGCTTGGCCGAGTTGGTGGTCTTGCCCGAGCCCTGCAGGCCCGCCATGAGCACGACCGTGGGCGGCTTGGAGGCGTAGGAGATCTTGAGCGTCTCGCCGCCCAGGATGCGGGTGAGCTCGTCGTGGACCGCCTTGACCACCTGCTGGCCCGGATCGAGCGACTGCGAGCGGGCCGCACCGATGGCCTTCTCGCGGATGCGGTTGCACACCGACCGCACGACGGTGACGTTGACGTCGGCGTCGAGGAGCGCGGTGCGGATCTCCTTCATGACGACATCGACGTCGGCCTCCGTGAGGCGGCCCTTGCCGCGGAGGCGCTTGACGATGCCGTCGAGTCGGTCGGACAGGCTCTCGAACATGCGGGTCCGAGGCTACCGGTCGCCCGGCGCCAGCTTCGGAAGGCCCCCCTCGACGGCGACGTTGGCCCGGTTCTCGACGAAGTCCATCGTGAGCGCGAGGTCCTCGCCGTCGAGCCGGGCGACCCGCAGCTCGTACCCGAGCTCGGTGGCCGCCGCCGTGGCCGCCTCGACCTCGAGGCCGACGAGCGCGTCGAGCTCCGCGGGGACCGTCGGCTCGGTCGGCACCGACGCTGCGGGCACCGTCTCGGCCGGCACGGTCGGCGGCGTCGAGGCAGGCGGCGCCGTGGTCTCGGCCGGCGGCGGCACGTCGGTCGCGGGCACGGTGGTGTCGGGCACCGGGGCCTGGGTGACGTACTCGTCGGTCACGGCCGGCACGGTGTAGCCGATGCCGTCGGCGTCGAGGAACCGGTACGCCGGCAGCAGCCACACGGAGCCGTCGGGCTCCCACGCCCACCACAGGTCGGCCTCCACGCCGACCAGCGTGACGGTGATCGTCTCGGGCTCGGAGCCCGGCTCGACGGCCGGATCCGACACGGCCGGGTCGACCGCCGGGTCGATCGGTGCGGGCTCGGGCACCCCGGCGTCGAGCGGCATCGGCTCGATGCCACCCGCGAGCCCACCTCGCGCGATGCCACCCCACCAGCCGCCCTGCTCGTCGAGCCGGGTGAGCGCGGTGTCGAGGTCGACCAGCGTGAAGGGCCCGGTGGCGATCGGGTCGTTGAGCGCGCCGTTGGCCCACTGGAGCACGGCGTCGCCGCCCCAGCCGAAGCCCCAGGCCACGGGCGAGCGCAGTCCGTCGAGCAGCGGCCACACGGTCGCCGACGCCGACCACTCGTCGGCGTACACCTCGAGCTCCACCGTCGCCGGGTCGAGGCCGAGGGCCGTCAGCAGCTCGGTCGCCAGCTCGGTGGCCTCGGCCTGGGTGGGCACGCCCACCGGCGGCTCGGGCTCCGGGCACGGCTCACCGACCGGGTTGCCCTCCTCGTCGACGGCCTGGGCGCAGCCGACTGCCACGTCACGGCCCCAGGCCGACGATGCGTACCAGCTGCCCTGGGTGTCGGCGCTCACGGTGAGCGACGGCGCCGAACCGTCGTCGGGGCCGACCCGCCACGCGAGGCCGTCGATGTCGGCGCCCTGCCCGGGCACCGGCTCACCCTCGATCCCGAGGGCCGCCGCGAGCTCGCGCACCGCCTCCTCGGTGACCGTCACCCCGGCCGGGTACTCGTAGCCGGTCGAGCTCGTCGGCAGCGCCGGGAAGTCGGGCCCGAGCACGTACTCGACGTTCCCGAACCACGGCATCACCGACATGTCGGCCGACTCGGCGGCGACCCGTCCGGCGGTGGCACCGCCGCCGCTCCCGGCGACCTCGATCGGCCGGGGCGGTGCGAGCCCGGCGTCGTCGCCCGTGCTCGCGGAGTCGTCGCCGCACGCGGCGAGGGCCAGGAGCGACCCGACGACGGTGATGGTCACCAGCTTCCTCATGTCGGTTCCGACGTCGGGCACCGGCACGCGGTTCCCGTCACTGGTCGAACAGGGCGCTCACGAACTCGTCGGGGTCGAAGGGGACGAGGTCGCCGATGGTCTCGCCCACGCCGACCAGCTTGACCGGGATCCCGAACTCGGTCTCGATCGCGAACACCACGCCGCCCTTGGCCGAGCCGTCGAGCTTGGTGACGACGATGCCGGTGACCTGCGTCGCCTCGCCGAACTCACGCGCCTGCGCGAGCCCGTTCTGCCCGGTGGTGGCGTCGACGACCAGCAAGGTCTCGGTGACGCGCCCGGAGCCCTTCTCGGCGACCCGCCGCACCTTGCGGAGCTCCTCCATGAGGTTCGTCTTGGTGTGCAACCGGCCGGCCGTGTCGGCGAGCACGAGGTCGATGCCACGAGCCGCCGCCCGCTCGACACCGTCGAACACGACCGAGGAGGGATCGCCGCCCTCGGCGCCGCGCACCAGCTCGGCGCCCGAGCGCTCGGCCCACGTGGCCAGCTGCTCCGCGGCGGCGGCGCGGAACGTGTCGCCGGCCGCCATCAGCACGGTCCGACCCGACTGCACCTGCTGGTAGCCGAGCTTGCCGATCGTGGTGGTCTTGCCCACCCCGTTGACGCCCACGAACATCCACACGTTCGGGCCGTCACCCTCGACGTAGGCGAGCGAGCGGTCGGCGCCGGCCAGTCGGGCCCGCATGTCGTCTTGCAGGGCCTGCAGCAGCTGGCCCGGGTCGGTGACCTCACCCGACCGCACCCGGGCCCGCAGGTCGTCGAGGAGCTGATCGGTGAGACCGACGCCGACGTCGGCGCGCAGCAGCGCCTCCTCGAGCTCGTCCCACGACTCGTCGGTGATCCCGGTGCGGCCGAGGATCCCCCCGAACGCACCCGAGAGGGCGGCTCGCGCCTTGGCCAGGCGGTCGCGCAGCGAGACCGGGGCGACCTCGACCGGTGCCTCGACCACCTCGGCCACCTCGACCGGCGGTGCCTCCTCGAGGGTCGTGCCGCCGGACCCGGGCTCGGGTGGCGGTACCGGCGGCTCGACGGGGCGACGCTCGGTCGGGGTCGGAGGTGCCGAGCGCCGTCGGTTGACGAGCACGACGGCGACGCCGAAGGCGATCACCAGGACCGCGAGGACGAGGAAGATCCACTCCATCGCCGGCGACCCTATCCGGGGGCCACCCCGGCCGACTCAGGACGCCGCGGCGACGCGCTCGACGACCACCTTCGACGAGCCGCCCGGCTGCATCGAGACGCCGAGCAGGCTGTCGCCGGCCTCCATCGTGCGCTTCTGGTGGCTGACGATGATGAGCTGCGCCTCGCGTCGGAACTCGGCGATGAGCCCGAGGAACCGGTGCAGGTTCACGTCGTCGAGCGCCGCCTCCACCTCGTCCATCACGTAGAACGGCGACGGCCGGCTCCGGAAGACGGCGAACAGGAAGGCGAGGGCCGTCAGGCTGCGCTCGCCGCCCGACAGCAGCGACAGCTTCTTGACGTTCTTGCCGCTCGGCTTGGCCTCGACCTCGACGCCGGTGTCGAGCAGGTGGTCGGGGTCGGTGAGGACGAGCCGCCCGACTCCGCCGGGGAACAGGTTGGCGAAGAGCTGGGTGAAGTTCGCGCTCACGTCGGCGAACGCCGCGGCGAAGACCTGCTGGATCTCCTGGTCGACGGCGTGGATCACGCGGCTCAGGTCGCGGCGGGTGGACCGCACGTCGTCGAGCTGCTCCTCGAGGAACGCGTGACGCTGCTGCAGCTCGGTGAACTCCTCGAGCGCGAGCGGGTTGATGGGTCCGAGGAGGCGCAGCTCGCGCTCGAGCACGCGCACCCGCTCGGCCGGCGAGACGCCGCTCTCGACGTGCGGCTCGGGGGCCGCGACCGCCGTGTCGGGCTCGGTGTCGAGGTCGCGGCGGACGGCGTCGACCGCCGTCTCGAGGCGCAAGGTGACCTCGGCGTGCTCGATGTCGGCGCGCCGGGAGCGCTCGCGCTCGCCCTCGAGCAGGCGCTCGTGCTCGGCGCGCTCGCGGCGGAGCCGGTCGAGCTCGGCGGCGCGGGCGCGCACCTCGTCGGTCTGTCGCCGCCGCTGCTCGGCGAGCGCCGTGTGCTCGACCTCGATCCGCTCCTGGTGGGTGCGCACGAGCGCCGCCAGACGATCGACGGCCACCAGGCTCCGCTCGACCGCCGTGCGGCGCTCCTCGGCGAGGCGACGGGCGTCGGCGT
>JALOLG010000014.1 GCA_025456105.1 Ilumatobacteraceae bacterium
GTGAGGATCAGCGCGAGGCCGACCACCGCGAGGGCGGATGCCCCGACGATGACGATCGCGGCCGACCGCGATGCCAGCCGCGGTGCGAGCTGCGTCCAGGCGGAGTCGTCGATCGAGGGGACGAGGAAGACCGGCACCAGGAGGCCGAACACCACCACCGAGACGGCGATGGCGACGGCCAGCTCGCCGAGCCCGCGCCGGATGTCGCGCCCCTCCGGACGGGTCAGGAGGCCCAGCAGGATGCACAGCAGGCCGAGTCCGAGCAGGATCGGCGGGGCCCAGGTGACGACCGTGCCGAGGGCGTCGAGGGTGCCCACCCGCGGGACGGGGAGGGTGAGCGAGGCGATCTCCACGGCCCGCTCGTCGCGCACGATCTGCACGAGCTGCTCGCCGGTGACGGTGACGAGCTCGTCGTTGGCGCCGATCACGCGAGCGTGGGCGTCGGCCACGATCTCGGCCATCACGACCGCGCCGGGCCGACTGCCGACGATCTGGTCGACGAACGGGCCGAGCTCCTCGGGTGGCCGCTCGACGACGGCGCTCGTGCCGGCGGTGACCACCGCGACCACCTCGGCGCGGATGTCGGGATCGTCGAGGATCGCCTCCGTGCGACCGCGGGTGGCGTCGGGCGTGAAGACGACGCGGTCGAGCCACCACACCCCGACCGCGATCCCGATCGCGACGGCGGCCACGAGGAAGAAGACCCCCGCCAGGCTCCGCTGCACCCGAGGAGTCTCGCGGATCGTCTGCGTACGCTCCACCATCGATGCCCGCCGCGCCGCGCCCGTCGATCGCCGTGATGCTGTCGCGAGGTGCCGTGCGCCGGTGCCCGTGGTGCGGCGATCGACGGGCCTACTTCACAGGGTGGTTCGCGAAGCAGGAGCGGTGCCGGTCGTGCGGGCTCTCGTGGCGTCGCGACGACGTCGGGTTCGAGCTGGGCGCGGCGACGGTCAACACGATCATCACCTTCGGTCTCGTGATCGTGGGCGTCGGGGTGAGCGTGGCGCTCACGCTGCCCGAGGTGCCGGTGGCCGAGATCATCGTCGGGCTGGTGATCGGTGCGCTCCTGGTGCCGGTGGTGGTGTACCCGGTGAGCTACACGCTCTGGCAGGCGATCAGCCTGGCCATGCGCCCGCCCTCGGCCGATGAGCTCGTACCTCCGGAGCCGTCGCCGCCAGGGTGATTGACCGAACGGCTGTTCGACAATTACACTGCTGTCATTCGGCCGTCGGGGGAACCCTGTCACACCCCCTCCGTACGGTCGCAGGCAGCGATCGGGCACCCGCCCCCGCACACCCACAGCACGTGAAAGCGAGACACCAGCGATGAGCACCGACCGCGAGAAGGCCCTCGAGATGACCCTCGCCCAGATCGACAAGCAGTTCGGCAAGGGCTCCATCATGCGGATGGGCGAGACCACGGGGATGGCCATCGAGGCCGTGTCCACCGGTGCCCTGTCGCTCGACCTCGCCCTCGGCATCGGTGGCCTGCCGCGCGGCCGCGTCACCGAGATCTACGGCCCGGAGTCGTCGGGCAAGTCCACGCTCGCCATGCACGTGGTGGCCGAGGCCCAGCGCAACGGCGGCGTGTGCGCCTACATCGACGCCGAGCACGCCATGGACCCGGTGTACGCGAAGGCGATCGGCGTCGACATCGACCAGCTGCTGATCTCCCAGCCCGACACGGGGGAGCAGGCCCTGGAGATCGCCGACATGCTCGTGCGCTCGGGTGCGATCGACGTCATCGTGATCGACTCGGTGGCGGCGCTCACCCCCAAGGCCGAGATCGAGGGCGAGATGGGCGACAGCCACGTCGGCCTGCAGGCCCGCCTCATGAGCCAGGCGCTCCGCAAGCTCACGGCCAACCTGAACCGCACCAAGACGATCGCGATCTTCATCAACCAGCTCCGGGAGAAGATCGGCGTGATGTTCGGCTC
Source organism: Ilumatobacteraceae bacterium (assembly GCA_025456105.1). GTDB lineage: Bacteria > Actinomycetota > Acidimicrobiia > Acidimicrobiales > Ilumatobacteraceae. The sequence goes on from JALOLG010000014.1 coordinate 1,937, forward strand.
ACCGGAGACGACGCCGGGTGGGCGGGCGCTGAAGTTCTACTCGTCGGTCCGCCTCGACATCCGTCGCATCGAGTCGCTGAAGGACGGCGCCGAGGTGGTGGGCAACCGCACCCGGGTCAAGGTCGTCAAGAACAAGGTGGCGCCGCCGTTCCGGCAGGCAGAGTTCGACATCATGTACGGCAAGGGCATCAGCCGCGAGGGCTCGCTGCTCGACATGGCCGTCGACATGGGGATCGTCAAGAAGTCGGGCGCCTGGTTCACCTACGAGGGCGAGCAGCTCGGCCAGGGCCGCGAGAACGCCAAGTCGTTCCTCACCGACAACCCCGAGATCATGGTCGACATCAGCGAGAAGGTGATGGTGGCCGCCGGCCTGAAGGGCGGCGACGACGAGGCCGAGGGCTTCACCGACGCCGACGAAGCCCCGATCCAGCTCGACTGAGGTCGCGATGAGCGTCCCGGCCCGACTCAGCTTCGTCACGCTGGGCGTCGCCGATGTGGGTCGGTCGACGGCGTTCTACGAGTCGTTGGGGTGGACGCGATCGAGTGCATCGGTCGCGTCCACCACGTTCTTCAACCTGCAGGGTCCGGTGCTGTCGCTGTTCGGGCGCGACGACTTGGCGGCCGACGCTGGCGTCGATGCCGCCGGCGGCGGCTTCCGCGGTGTGACCGTGGCGATCAACGTCAGCTCGCGCGCCGAGGTCGACGACGTGTACGCCGAGTGGCTGCAGGCGGGCGCCAGCGCGGTGCGGTCGCCCAGCGCCGCCGACTGGGGCGGCTACACGGCATACGTGGCCGATCCGGACGGGCACCTGTGGGAGATCGCGCACAACCCGTACTTCGAGCTGCGCGCCGACGGCGTGGTCAGAGCCCCGGCTTGAACACCATGAGGTAGAGGCCCACCACGAGCAGGAGGTGGGTGATGCCCGTGCCCATGGCCAGCTTCTTGGCGGCTTCGGGGCTGGTGTCGCTCACCGCCGGGCGGATCAGGAACCAGCTGACCACCATCAGGATCACCCAGTTCACGATCGACAGGCTGAGCCAGGTCTGGGTGAGCTCCCACACGTCGTCCGAGAGGCCGGCCAGGCCCATCCCGAGCACCCACATGAGGGCGAGGGCGGGGAACACGAGCCGCATGTGCAGCGCCGCCATCGTCTGCGTCTCGCCATTGCGGTGCAGGCGGGGATACAGGAACAGCGGTCCGAACGCCACGGTGGCCGTGAGCAGGTGCGCGATCAGGAAGACGTTGTAGAGGTTGCCGTCGATGCCCATACGGGTCGGGACCCTACCGGCGACGGCTACGGTCCCGGCGATGTCCGATCCGGTTGCCGCCGCGCCCCGGCATCCGTCGTCGGTGGTCGTCGTCCTCCTCGACAGCCTCAACCGGCACCTGCTCGGCGCCTACGGCTCGACCGAGTTCGACACGCCGAACCTCGACCGGTTCGCCGCGTCCTCGCTCGTGTTCGATCACCACGTCGCCGGCTCCCTGCCGTGCATGCCGGCTCGTCACGACCTGCTGGTGGGTGCACTCGACTTCCTGTGGCGGCCGTGGGGCTCGATCGAGGTGTGGGAGGAGGCGCTCACCACCGAGCTGCGGCGCCGCGGCGACGTCACCACCGTGCTGGTCTCCGACCATCCGCACCTGTTCGAGACCGGCGGCGAGAACTACCACTGCGACTTCGTGGCCTGGGACTACGTCCGTGGCCACGAGAACGATCCGTGGCGCACCCGGCCCGATCCGTCCTGGGCGGGCGCCCCGGCGCTCCCGGCCGCGCCCGCACACCGCCCGCACCGCTACGACGACAGCCGCACCTGGTTCCGCGAGGAAGCCGACTTCCCCGGGCCGCGCACCATGGCCGCGGCCGCCGAGTGGCTCCGCCGCGACGCGCCGCACCACGACCGGTTCCTGCTGCTCGTCGACGAGTTCGACCCGCACGAGCCGTTCGACACCCCCGAGCCGTGGGCGAGCCGCTACGACCCCGAGTGGTCGGGCGACCGGCTCATCTGGCCGCCGTATGCCGTCGGTGCGATCGAGCGGGGGGTGCTCACGTCGCGTGAGGCCGCCCACCTCCGGGCGAACTACGGCGCCAAGCTGTCGATGATCGACCACTGGCTCGGCCAGGTGCTCGACGCGGTCGACGCGCTCGGCGACGACGTCGCCGTGGTCGTGTGCACCGATCACGGGCACTACCTCGGTGAGCACGACACGTTCGGCAAGCCCGGCTCGCCGGTGTGGCGCGAGCTCGGTCACCTGCCCCTGATGATCCGCTGGCCGGGGCGCGAGCCCGGCCGCATCTCCGCGCTCACCACCACGGTCGACCTGCACGCCACGCTCTGCGACGTGTTCGGCGTCGTCCCCGAGCACCGCACGCACGGCCGCTCCCTCGTACCGCTGCTGGACGGGTCCGTCGCGTCGGTGCGCGAGCACGCACTGCTGGGCTACTGGGGCCGGCACGTGTACGTCGTCGACGCCGAGCGCACCTACGGTCGGTCGGCGGTGGGCGACGGCTTCCCGCTCACGATGTGGTCGAACCGGTGGTCGTCGATGCCGATCTGGCACGCCACCTCGCAGTACCGGTTCCCCCGGCCCGACGCCCGGGCGACGTTGCGCACCATGCCGGGATCCGACGTGCCGGTGATCCGCCAGCCGTTCGCGCCGGGCGATCTGCTGCCCTTCTGGGCGTTCGGCACGCCTGTCGACGACCACCACCTCTACCTGGCCGACGACGCCGGCGAGTCGGAGAACCTCGCCGGCACTGCGGCCGAAGCCGAGGCGATCGAGCTGCTCCGGCACGCACTCGGTGCCGTCGAGGCTCCGACCGAGCAGTACGAGCGGCTCGGGATCGCCTGAGCGCTACTAGCCCGATGCGGGCCCCCGCCGACTCGTGGTGACGAGTCGGACGAGCGCTCCCGCGGCGAGCACGCCGGCGCCGACCAGCACCGCCTCGAGCGGCAGGGTCACGACGAGCACGATGCACCCGACGAGGCCCAGGACGGCGACCGGTCGCGGCCACCGTCGTTGCTCTCGCTCGAGGGTCAGCGCCGATGCGTTGGTGACGGCGTAGTACGTGAGCACCGCGACGCCCGAGAGCCCGATCGCTCCCCGCAGGTCGACCATGAGCACCAGGGCCACGACGACCGCAGTCACCGTCAGCTCGGCTCGCAGCGGCAGCGAGCGACGGCCGTCGACATGGGCGAACCATTCGGGCAGGTCGCGCTCGCGCGCCATGGCGAGCGTGGTGCGCGAGACGCCGGGGATCAGGTTGAGCAGCACGCCCAGGGCGGCGATGCCGGCGCCCACCCGGGTGATCGGTGCGAGCGCGTCGAGGCTGCCGGCCTCCACCACGAGTCGCAGCGGCGCATCGGTGGCGCCGAGCAGCGACGCGGGCACGACGGCGAGTGCCGTGACGCCCACCACCACGTAGAGCACGAGGACGCCGCCGAGCGCTCGCGGGATCGCCTTCGGGATGGTGACGGCCGGGTCGCGGACCTCCTCGCCGAGGGTGGCGATGCGGGCGTACCCGGCGAAGGCGAAGAACAGGAAGCCGGCCGAGCGCAGCACGTCGAGGACACCACCGTCGAGGGGCGTGATGCGCCCGAGATCGGCGCCATCGCTCGTCCAGCCCGACACCACCACGGCGGCGAGCGCCACCAGCGACACCACCAGCAGCGCCTTGGTGACCGCGACCGTGCGGCTGAGCCCACCGATGTTGACCGCGGCGATGAGGAGCACGGCGAGCACGCCGACCAGGCGCTCCTGCTCGGGCCAGAGGTAGGCCCCGACCGTGAGCGCCATGGCGGCGCACGACGCGATCTTGCCCACCACGAACCCCCAGCCGGCGAGGTGCCCCCACGCCGGACCGAGCTGACGTCGTCCGTACACGTAGGTGCCACCCGACTGCGGGTGGACCGCGGCGAGCTGAGCCGACGACGTCGCGTTGCAGAACGCCACGACCCCGGCGATGACGAGCCCGACGAGCAGCCCCGTGCCGGCGGCCTCGGCGGCCGGCGACCACGCAGCGAACACCCCGGCGCCGATCATCGACCCGGCGCCAACCACCACGGCGTCGGTGAGCCCGAGCCGCCGCTGCAGCTCCCCGCCCGGTCCGCTCACCCGCCCGACCGTACCCACCGCCCGCGGCACGTGCTCACGCTTTCGTGATTCGGGGGTGTCCAGACGACACCCCCGAATCACGAAAGCGGCAACTGAGCGGTCAGCCGGCGCGGCGGGCGTTGTCGCGCATGTCGGCGAGGTGGTGCTCGACCTCGTGGACGACCTGCTGGCCCATCCACAGCAGCGTGCGGGTGGCCGGTGCCGGGTACGCGTACTGGACGGGTCGGCGCAGCTGCTCCACCGACAACCGGTCGAAGGTGCGAGCGAACAGGGCGGCGGCGACGCGCACCTCGGTCGCCACCACCTCGGCGGTGTCGTCGTGGTACAGCCCCAGGTCGACGCGCTCGTCGCGGTACAGCGGCTTGAACGTCGGGTCGTCCTCCACGAGCCCGATCACGAGCCGATCGCGCACGTGCAGCAGGACGTCGCGGACGTGGCACGCGTACTCGAGGCCCGACCACCGGCCCACCGACGGCCGCTGCCCTGCGTGGGGGTCGGCGAGCAGCGCCGCCACCTCCTCCGCGCCGTCGGCGACCCGGGTGGCGACGTCGCCCGTCGGCACCGCATCCCACGCGAACCCGCAGATCTCACACGACTCCATGGCCGACATCCTGCCCTAGCCTGACGGACCGTGGAACCAGCACCCGATGCCGCACCCCGCCGGTACCTCGTGCGCACGTTCGGCTGCCAGATGAACGAGCACGACTCCGAGCGCATCGCCGGCCTGCTCGAGGCCGACGGCATGGTGCCGGCGACGTCGGAGGCCGATGCCGACGTCGTGGTGCTCAACACGTGCTGCATCCGCGAGAACGCCGACAACAAGCTGTACGGCAACCTCGGCCACCTCAAGACGTGGAAGGGCGACCGGGAGGGTCGCCAGATCGTGGTCTCGGGCTGCCTCGCCCAGAAGGACCGCGAGCTCGTGCGTGAGCGGGCGGCGCACGTCGACGTCGTGCTCGGCACCCACAACGTGCACCGGGCCGCCGAGCTCGTGGCCGACGCCCGCCGACACGGGCCGATCACCGAGATCCTCGAGGCGGCCGTGGTCGACGACCACGCCCTGTTCCCGTCGGCGCTGCCCGCCCGGCGAGAGACCACCTACAACGCCTGGGTCACCATCCAGATCGGGTGCGACAACAGCTGCGCCTTCTGCATCGTGCCGGCCGTGCGGGGCGAGGAGATCAGCCGTCCCTACGCCGACGTGCTCGACGAGGTGCGCGCCCTCGCCGCCGACGGGGTCACCGAGGTCACGCTGCTCGGCCAGAACGTCAACAGCTACGGGCGCGATCTGCAGCTCGCGGCCCGGCAGGCCGGCGACTCGAGCGCTCGCATCCGGCCGCTGTTCGCCGACCTGCTCCGCGACGTCGGTGCGGTCGAGGGCATCCGGCGGGTGCGGTTCACCAGCCCGCATCCCAAGGACATGCGGCCCGAGACGTTCGCTGCGATGGCCGAGACGCCCAGTGCGTGCGAGCACCTCCACTACCCGCTGCAGGCCGGCAGTGATCGGATCCTGGCGCTCATGCACCGCGGCTACACCGCCGAGCGGTACCTCGAGCGGCTGGCCGAGGCGCGCCGGGTGGTGCCCGACCTCGCCGTGTCGACCGACATCATCGTCGGCTTCCCCGGCGAGACCGACGACGACTTCGAGCGCACGCTCGAGGTGGCGGCAGCCGCCGAGTACGACTTCGCGTACACGTTCATCTTCTCGCCACGCCCCGGCACGGAGGCCGCCGCGATGGAGGAGCACTTCGTCGATCCGGCGGTCGCCGGCGCCCGGTTCCAGCGGCTCCGCGTGGTGGTGGAGCGGTCGGCGCTCGCCAAGCACCGTGCGCGCATCGGGCGTGTCGAGGAGGTGCTGGTGGAGGGGCCGAGCAAGAAGGATCCCGGTGTCACGTCGGCTCGCACGCGCCAGCACAAGCTGGTGCACTTCACGCCGCCGACGCCACTGCGCCCGGGCAGCTACGCCATGGTCGAGATCACCGATGCGGCGCCGCACCACCTGGTGGGCCGGTTCGTCGAGCTGGTGGCCGAGCCGGGCCACCGCGTGCGCATCCCGGTCGCCGCGCACTGACCCTTGACAGGGCGCCGAACTTAGTTCACCATTCCGAACTATGTCAGGCATTGGTGCGACGGCGACCGTCACCGGGGATCGCCGAGCGCAACGTCGGGCGGCGACCCGGGGTGAGATCGTCGAGGCGGCCTGGGCGGTCGCACGTGAGGAGGGGCTCGCCGGGTTGACGATGCGCGACCTCGGGGCTCGTGTCGGGATGAAGGCGCAGTCGCTCTACTCGTACGTCGCGTCGAAGCACGAGATCTACGACGCGATGTTCGAGCAGGGGTACCGCGAGCTCGCCGACTGGATGAGCGCGGGGGGAGCGGCCACGGACGCGCGGTCCGATGCGCACCGGTTCTTCGCGTTCTGCGTGAGCGACCCGGTCCGGTTCCAGCTGCTGTTCCTGCGGACGCTCCCGGGGTTCGAGCCGTCGCCGAGCAGCTACGCGCTGGCCGTCGACGTGCTCGAGACGATGACGGCACGCCTCGCCACCGTCGGCGTGCGCAAGGCGCGCCACGTCGACCTCTGGACCGCGGTGATGACCGGGCTGGCATCGCAGCAGATCGCCAACGACCCGGGCGGCGCGCGATGGGAGCGGATCGTCGACGACGCCGTCGACATGCTCCTCGCTCACACCGGCTCGCCGCAGCGATCTCGTCCCACCACCGGAAGGAGCCCACGATGAGCGCAGCCGCACTCGACGTCACGTCCGTCGAGCCGCTCGACCACGACGAGGCGATGGCGCTGCACGAGGCGGAGCTCGCCGTCACCCTGCGCTTCTTGCGCACCCTGTCCGACGACGACTGGGGCACCACCGTCCCGGACTGCCCGGCCTGGGACGTGCGCCAGATGTACCTGCACGTGCTGGGTGCCTGCGAGGGCGCGGCGATGGGGCAGATGGTGCACCAGATGACCGCGGCGATGCGCCGTCGCCGCACCGAGGGCGGCCCCCTGGAGGCCAACCTCTCGGCGGTGCAGGTCGCCGACCGGGCCCACCTGTCGCCGGCACAGCTGCTGGAGCGCCTCGCGGCGGTGGCACCCCGCGTGATCCGGCAGCGGCGGCGGATGCCGTCGGCCGTGCGACGGGGCGTCCGGATGCAGGTGGACGGGCCCGTCGTGGAGCGGTGGCGGCTCGGCTACCTGGTCGACATCATCTACCTGCGCGACCTGTGGATGCACCGGATCGACGCGTGCCGGGCGATCGGCCGGGCACCCGAGCTGGGGGCTGCGCACGACGGTCGGATCGTGGCCGACGTCGTGGTCGAGTGGGCCCGACGTCACGGTCAGCCGTTCGCGCTCGAGCTCACCGGCGATGCGGGTGGCTCGTTCGCGGGCGGGTGCGCCGGCGAGGAGATCACGATGGACGCGGTCGAGTTCTGCCGCGTCCTCAGCGGCCGTGGCCCGGCCGACGGACTGCTGACGACGATCGTGCCGTTCTGACCGCTCAGCCGGGCAGCAGCACGGGCTTGACCACCTCGCCGGCTGCCGCGGCGCGCTCGGCCGTGTCGATCTCGGCGAGCGGGAACGTCTGCACCAGCTTCTCGATCGGGAACTTCCCACGACGCCACAGGCGGGTGAGCAGCGGGATGAAGGTCTTCGGGTCGGCGTCGCCCTCGATCACGCCCACCACCGCCTTGCCCATCGCCAGCGCCGAGCCCGGCACGAGGAGATCCGGCTGCGAGACACCGACGAGCGCGAGCGTGCCCCGGACCGACAGCGACTCGAGCGCGGTGGCGACCACCGAGCCGACCCCCGTCGTGTCGACCGCGTGCAGCACGCCGCGCCCGGTCGACGCGATGACCTGCGCGGCCACGTCGGGGGCGGCGCCGTCGACCACGTGCGTGGCGCCGAGCTCGAGCGCGAGATCGAGGCGACGGCGGTGCAGGTCGACCGCCACGATCGTCGTGCAGCCCGCTGCGGCCGCGGCCATGATCGCCGCCGACCCCACGGCGCCACTGCCGAACACCGCGATCGACTCGCCCGGCTGCGGCCGCAGCACGTTGATCACGGTGCCGGCGCCCGTCTGCAGCCCGCAGCCGAGCGGCGCCATGAGCTCGAGGGGCAGGTCGTCGTCGATCTTCACCACGTTGCGCTCGGTGGCGAGCGCGTGCGTGGCGAACGACGACTGGCCGAACCAGCGGGCGGCGACGGCCGTGCCGCTGGCGTCGGTGACCGTGGCGACGCCGTCGATCGGCGCGGCGATCAGGTTGAGCGGAGCGAACAGGTCGCACGAGGCGGGGTGCCCGGCGACGCAGGCGGCGCACGCACCGCACGACGCGAACGACAGCACCACGTGGTCGCCCGGCGCCACGCTGGCGACCCCGGGCCCGACCGCGGCGACCACGCCGGCGCCCTCGTGGCCGGCGATCATGGGCATGGGGATCGGCAGGACGCCGGCGCGGGGCAAGAGGTCGGTGTGGCAGTGGCCCACCGCCTCGATCCGCACGACCACCTGCCCCGGGCCCGGGTCGACCAGCTCGACGGTCTCGAGGGAGTAGGCTCCGTCGGGGCGGCGCAGCACGGCGGCGGAGATCTGCATGCGGCGGAGTCTGTCCCGTAGCGTCCGGCGACGTGGGATCGAGGTCGCGGGTCGCCGTGCTCGGCCCGACCGCGTCGGGCAAGTCGGCCGTGGCGATGGCCGTCGCCCGGCGGGTGCCGGGCACCGAGCTGGTGTCGGTCGACGCGATGCAGGTGTACCGCGGCATGGACGTCGGCACCGCGAAGCCCACGACCGCCGAGCGCCACGAGGTGCCGCACCACCTCATCGACATCGTCGAGCCCTCCGAGGAGTTCACGGTCGCCGACTTCCAGCGCCGCTACCGGGCCGTGCTGGCCGACCTCGACGCTCGTGACCGACCGGCGATCCTGGTGGGCGGCACCGGTCTGTACCACCGGGCCGTGATCGACGGCCTCACGCTGCCGGGTGAGTGGCCCGGGATCCGCGCCCGGCTCGAGGATGAGGCCGATCGGCTCGGCACGCCCGCGCTCCACGCCCGGCTCGTCGAGGTCGATCCGGTCGCCGCCGATCGGATGGAGCCGACGAACACGCGCCGCGTCGTGCGGGCGCTGGAGGTGTGCGAGGGGAGCGGTCGACGGTTCAGCGACTTCGGCCCGGGGCTCGAGACGTACCCGCCCACCGACGTCGCACAGGTGGGGCTGCGCTGGCCGCGGCCGGTCCTGGCCGATCGGATCGGTCGGCGGGTCGAGCAGATGATGGCTGCCGGCCTGCTGGCCGAGGTGGAGCGCGTGCACGCCGCCGGCATGTCGCGGACCGCGGCCCAGGCGCTCGGCTACAAGGAGCTCATCGACCACCTCGAGGGTCGGGTCGGCCTCGACGAGGCGGTCGAGCGCGTGGTGGTGCGGACGCGCCAGCTCGCCGTCCGACAACTCCGATGGTTCCAGCGCGACCCGCGCATACGCTGGGTCGACATCGACGACGATCCGGTCGTCGATGC
>JALOLG010000261.1 GCA_025456105.1 Ilumatobacteraceae bacterium
GTCGGCCCCCATCGCGACGGCGAGCTCGAACGCGGCGATCGTGTTCTCGGGCGCGGCGCGCGACGCCCCCCGGTGCGCGATGACGACGGTCACCGGCGCAGTGTGCCGCACCCGGATCGCTCCGAACCGAACCGTTGCCAAACGGGAGGTGAACGAATAGCGTGAGCACGCCCCGCAGGAACCCCCCGCCGCTGCGGCGCCCCACCTCGGCTCGGCCCACCGCCGCGCCCCAGCCACATCCCGAGGAGCCACCGAACGTGTCGATCCTTGCATCGAGCCTGGCCCTGGCCGCCGCCGACGACACCTGGCGCGACCAGGCGCTGTGTCGTGACACCGACCCCGACCTGTTCTTCCCGGTCGGCACGACGGGGGTGGCAGTGGCCCAGATCGAGCACGCGAAGGCGGTGTGCGCCCAGTGCCCCGTCACCTCGGCGTGCCTCGACTACGCCCTGGCCACCAACCAGGACTCGGGCATCTGGGGCGGGCTCTCCGAGGAGGAGCGCCGGGTGATCCGCCGCCAGCGCACCGCCCAGCAGCGCGCTGCTCGCGTCGCCGGCTGAGCCGGCGTCAGCCGCCGCGCAGCGCCCGCTCGGCGCGGGCCACCAGCATGTCCGACGCCCGCCCGTCGAGCGGCCGACTCGTGCGCACCTCCACCTCCACCTCACCGGTGGCGGGCTGGTGGCTCTCGATGTCGCCCACGAAGATCACGTCGGTGAGCTGGGCCGATCCGGCCAGGACCTTGAGGGTCTCGGCCACCTCGTCGGGGCCCTGGCCCTCCACCCGCAGCCGCAGCTTGGTCGCCGCCGCCTCCTGCGAGAGGTTGCGCACCTGCGACATCGAGCCGTTCGAGAGGTGGACGGCGCTGGCACCGTCGCGCAGCCGCGTGCTGAACAGCCCGATGTGGTCGACGACACCCTGCACCGGCTCCCGCAGCCCGGTCTCCACCACGATCTCGTCGCCGACGCCGTAGCGGTCCTCGACGTGGACGGCGAGGCCGGTCAGGTAGTCGTTGACCTTGTGCTGGCCGCCGATCGCGATCGCGGCGCCGACGAAGCCGGCACTCGAGATGAAGAACGCCGCGTCGAGGTCGAGCGTGTGGAACACCACGATCACGGCGACCAACCAGATCACGACCGACACCAGGTGGTTGATCATGCGAGAGGCTGCGTCGATGCGCTGGCGGCGGCGCTGCTCGCCGAGCTCGACCGAGTCCTCGCCACGCCGGGCCGTGCGGGTGCGCCAGCGGCCGGTGGGCGCCACCAGGCTCTGGTCGGCGACGCGGCGGACGGCCCGCCGAACGAGCAGACCGGTGACGCGCGTCAGCACGACCGCGCCGAGCAGCACGATCACGACGACGAGTGGCGGGGGGAGGCTGGGCATCGCCCGACAGTATGCCGATCCGATGACGGAAATGTGTCAGTTCGATGACGACGGCATCAGGGCTCCGTCGGCGGCACGTCGAGCTCCACCACGGTGCCGCGCGACGGACCACCATCGAGCCCGACCTCGGCCAGCTCGGCGGGCAGCGCCGGTCGCATCTCGATCGTGCCGTCGAGCTCGGTGGTCACGAGCGTGCGGACGATCGACAGGCCGAGCCCCGTCGCATCCTCCAGGCGGAAGCCGGGCTCGACGCCCCGACCGTCGTCGATCACCCGGATCGCCAGCCGCTCACCGTCGTTGGCGAGGCGCACCACGACGGTGCCACCACCGGAGCCCTCCGGGAAGCCGTGGTCGACGGCGTTCTGGAGCAGCTCGGTGAGCACCACCGACAGCGGCGTGGCCACACGCGCCGCGACCCGGCCGCCGTCGCCCTGGAGCACGAAGCGCACCGGACGGTCGGGTGACTGGAGCCCCTCCTCGGCGAGCCGCAGGAGCGGGCGGACGATCTCGACGAACGTGACGTCGTCGCCCGGCTCGCGCGACAGCGCCTCGTGCACGAGGGCGATCGTGCGGATGCGGCGCACCGACTCCGACACGGCGGCCTTCGCCTCCGGGTTCGAGAGCCGCCGGGCCTGGAGCCGCAGGAGCGACGAGATGGTCTGCAGGTTGTTCTTCACCCGGTGGTGGATCTCCCGGATGGTGGCGTCCTTGCTGAGCAGCAGGCGATCGCGCTGGCGCAGCTCGGTGACGTCGCGGATGAGCAGCACGCCGCCGGACACGTCGCCGTCGGCGAAGAGCGGGACGCACCGCGCCAGGAACGACACGTCGCCGCCCTGGTCGAACTCCTCGATCACCGGCACCCGCCGGGCGAACGCCTCGCGCACCGCGTCGTCGTGGAACCCGAGCTCGGCGAGGCGCAGACCGATCGCGCTCGACTGGATGCCCACGCGGTGGAACGCGGAGTTGGCGTTCGGCGACATGTAGCGCACGCACCCGGTGGCATCCAGCAGGATCACGCCGTCGCCCACACGAGGCGCCGCCCGCGAGTCGTCGACATCGGCGCTGGGCGGGAACTCGCCCTGCTCGATCATCGTCGCGAAGCGGTCGAAGATCGTCCCGTACACGCGCTCGAGCTCACCGGGACGACGCCCGGCCCGCTCGATCCACTCCTTGGTGAGCACGGCGATCACCTCGCCGTTGCACCGCACCGGGATCGCGAGCATCCGGGTCTGATCGGGCAGGTCCTCCACCTGCACCTCACCCTCGGCCGTGCGGCCGGACTCGTACACCTGCGCCAGCACCGGCCGCTCGGAGTCGTTCGCCCACGACCCGACCCAGTCGACCTCGTAGATGGTCTGCCCGGTGGCGGGTCGGATCTGGCCGATCGTGAGCCAGCGCTGCTCACCGCACGGCACGTAGAGCAGGAGGTCGGCGAACGAGAAGTCGGCCACCATCCCCCACTCGCCGACGAGACGGTTGAGGTGGGCGATCTGGAACGGGGTGAGGGTGGTGTGAGCCCGCGCGAGCTCGGCCAGCGACGTCATCGCCGTCGAGCGTAACGGTGCCGCACCGATCCGGCCGGGTGGCTCCACCCACCCGTCATGTCAGGCGGGAGTGACGCGGGCGAAGACCGCCTTGAGGTACGCGCCCTCGTCGAAGCCGATCGGGTGGTCGACCGGGTGACCGGTGCGCCGCTCCACGCGCAGGCTCACGCCCGAGCGCTCGGCCGCGGCGAGCACGGTGTCGACGAACTCGTCGGCCCCGACCCGACTCGAGCACGACGCCTGCACGAGCAGGCCGCCGGGGCGCACGAGCCGCACCCCGAGCGAGGTCAGCCGGGCGTAGGCGTCGAGCGCTCGCGGCACCGACCGCTGGCTCTGGGCGAACGAGGGTGGATCGAGCACCACGACGTCGTAGGAGCCGCGCTCGCGCCGGCCGAGGTCGGCGAGCACCTCGAACGCGTCGCCGCGGGTGGTGCGCACCTCGCAGGCGCGCACCTCTCGGATGCCCTCGTTCAGCGCGAGGTTGCGCCGGGCCGCCTCGAGCGCCGGGCCGCTCACGTCGACCAGGTGCACCGACGACGCCCCGCCGGCGGCGGCCGCCACGGAGAACCCGCCGGTCGAGGCGAACACGTCGAGCACGCGGGCACCCGACGAGGCCGCCCGCACGAGCGCCCGGTTGTCGCGCTGGTCGAGGAAGTGGCCGGTCTTGTGGCCGTGCACCACGTCGGCCTCGAAGCGCAGGCCGCGCTCGCGGAACCGGACCGGGCCGTCGACGGGTTCGCCGTGCAGCACGGCCCCATCGGTGCGTCCGTCCTCGGGGGTGACCTGGCGTGCGAGGCGGAGCGGCGGGCCGAGCTCGCCGACGTGGCGCCCCTGGTGGTGTCGGCGCCGCCGTTCGGGCACGACGTGAACGACGTCGCCGATCTGCTCG
>JALOLG010000262.1 GCA_025456105.1 Ilumatobacteraceae bacterium
GATCGGGGAGGCCGGCGGTGGTGCCGGCCACGCGGGTGCCGAGCGGCTGGTACGGGTGGGCCGCGGCCACGGCGACGTCGAGGTCGACGCCGAGGCCCGGCGAGTCGGGGATGCGGAGGCGGCCGCCGTCGATCGCGTCGAGCGTCAGCGGTGCACCGGCACCCAGCTCGTCCCACGCGTGCAGCAGGCTGGGTGGGTACTCGATGCAGCCGATGGCGGGCACGGTGGCGGCGAGCTGCAGGTTCGCGGCGAGCGAGACCGGCCCGGCGCACACGTGCGGCACCACCCGGACACCGAACCCGGCGGCGGCGAGCGCCATGCGCCGCGCCTCGCTGATGCCGGCAGTGCTGGCGTCGGGTTGGAGGATGTCGAGCTGGCGCCGCCGCATGGCGTCGACCGCCTCGTCGGCCGTGAAGAGGTGCTCGCCGTAGGCGACCGGCACGGGTGACGCCGCCACGAACGCCTCGATCCCGGCGCGCGAGCCCTGCGGGATCGGCTCCTCGATCCAGCGCACGTCGAGCTCGGCGAGCCGCTCGGCGAGCCGCCGCGCCGTCGCGACCGTGTAGGTCTCGCTCGCGTCGATCATCAGCTCGACCCCGTCGCCGAGCCGCGCGCGGATCGCCGCCAGGGTGGGCAGGTCGGCCGACCAGTCGGGGCCGGTGCGCAGCTTCACCTTGCGCACGCCGCGATCGACGAGCGGCATGATCGTCGCCAGGTGGTGGTCGGCGTCGCCCTCCTCGAGGAACCCGCACGACGCGTACACCTCGATGTCGTCGCGCACCCGCCCGATGAGCTCGGAGACCGAGGCCCCCCTCGCCGTCGCGAGGAGGTCCCACAGCGCGACCTCGACCCCGGCGCGCGCCTGGGCGCCCACCCAGCTGTCGCCGAGGCGGCGACGGGTCGAGAGGCGCAGCCGCTCGGCGTGCGGGTCGACGCTGCGCAGCTCGTGCCCCACGAGCAGCGGTGCGAGCACGTCGTCGATCGCGGTCGCGACCACGGTGGCGTACGAGCAGCCGTAGCTGTCGCAGACCTCACCCCAGCCGACGGTGCCGTCGTCGGCGACGACCTCGACGAACAGGAACGACATCTGCTCCCGATCGGTGCCGAACGTGACCGGGATGGTGCGGATCGACTCGACCTTCATCGGCGAGCACCCCGCGCCGCCGAGCACCGCGGGTGCTGCTGTGTATGGTGCCGAGCGTGCCCGCGAACCCGATCCCCACGCTGCTGACGCACATCGCGCTGCCCGTGCGCGACCTCGAGCGGACGCTGGCCTTCTACGAGCGGTACACGAACCTCGCGGTGATCCACCGCCGCGAAGACCCCGAGACGAAGCTGCGCACGGCGTGGCTCGCGAACGAGCGCGACCGCACCACCGAGGGTGCCGCGCGGTTCGTGATCGTCCTGATCGAGGGGTCGTTGCCCAAGCAGATCACCGGCGACATCGAGGAGCACTACGGCTTCCTCACCTCGATCAGCCACCTCGGCCTGTCGCTCGACACGCGCGAGGAGGTCGACCGCATCGCGGAGATGGCCCGAGCCGACGGGTGCCTCCTGCTGGGTCCGATGTACCGCAACGAGATCGTCGGCTACATCTGCATCGTCACCGACCCCGACGGCAACAACCTCGAGTTCTCGGTCGAGCAGGTGCTCGGCTGACGAGCGCGCGCCGGTCACTTCAGACCCCGGATGAACGGCTGCGCCAGCGCAGCGGGCGGGCGGACGCGCTGGGCGAAGATCGCCATCACGAGGATGGTCACCACGAACGGCAGTGACGCCAGCAGGTCGCCGTTGATGTCGTAGCCGAGCGCCGGCAGCGACAGCCGGAACGACAGCACGGCACCGAACAGGATGCAGCCGGCGATCGTGCCGCGCAGCGTCCACCCGCCGAAGATGACCGCGATCAGGGCGATGAAGCCACGCCCGCCGACGATCGAGTCCTCGAACTGGCCGACGGCGCCGAGCACCAGGTACGCGCCGCCCATGCCGCTCGTGATGCCGGTGATGTAGATGCCCTGGCGACGTCGCTTGTTGACGTCGATCCCGCTGACGTCGGCCGATTGCGGGTTCTCGCCGACGCTGCGCAGCTCGAGGCCCCAGCGGGTGCGGAACACCAGCCACCAGCAGATCGGCACCACGGCGTAGATGAGGTAGAAGAGCCACGTCCGGTTGAACAGGGCGTCGCCCACGAGCGGGATGTCGGCGAGCAGCGGGATGCGCTGCGGGCTCGCCTTGGAGATCGACGGTGACAGCTCGGAGTCGAGGAAGCTCACCACGCCGAGCACCAGGATGTTCAGCGTGAGCCCGACCACGAACTGGTTGGCCACGAGGCGGTGGCTCATGTTCGCCTGGATCCACGCCACCACGAGGCTCGCGCCGATCGCGTACAGGAGCGCGACGACCTCGTTGCCCGACTGGTCCATCCCCATCGCGGCGGCGAAGGCGCCCCCCAGGAACATCGCCTCGATCGAGATGTTGAGCGTGCCCGACCGCTCGGCGACCCACTCGCCCGTGGCACCGAACGCCAGGAACACCGCGAACGTGAACGCGTTGATGTACGCGGCCTCGGAGGTGAGGACGTCGCCGAGCGCGGACAGGGCGTCGAGGATCATGTCCGGTCACCGCTGCTGTTCATCATGCGGCGGCGCTGTCGCAGGAACAGCAGCGCCGGGGGGATGAGGAGGGCGAGCACGAGCAGGCCCTGCACGACGTCGGTGATGCGGCGCTCGACACCGGTGGCGGCGAGGAACCCCGAGCCCGTCTGCAGGGCGGCGAACACGAAGGCGACCAGGATCGCCACCGACGCCCGCTGCCGGGCGACGAGCGCGACCAGCAACCCGGTCCAGCCGATCGAGCCCGAGAACCCGGGCACGAGCGTGTAGTTGCCGAAGTCGCCGCCCGCGAGCATCGCCCCACCGGCGAGACCGGCGAAGCCACCGTACACGAGCAGCGCGCCGCCGCCGTAGCGAGAGGCCGCCACACCGGCGCGCTGGGCGGTGCGCGGGTTGTGGCCCAGCATGCGCAGGCGCAGGCCCCACACCGTGCGCGCCATCGCCGCCCCGATGAGCAGCGCGAGCGCGATCGCCGCGAACACCGAGATCGGGAGCTCGTTGCCGAACAGGGTCACGCGGGGGATGCGCGTGGAGGGGTCGAGCTGCTCGCTGATCTGCTGGCGGTTCGCGCGACCTTCCGGCGGGGCCAGCAGCAGCCACTGGTTCTTCAGCCCGTACCCCACCAGCTGCGCGGCCACGGTGACGAGCAGCAGCGTGGTGAGGACCTCGGGCACGTTGCGCACGTACCGGAGGGCACCGGCGATGCCGGCCCACGCCGCACCGCCCACCACGCTCGCCACGAGCAGCAGGAGCAGCACCAGCGGACCCGAGGCGTCGAGCTTGGTGCCGAAGTACGCCCCGAACGCGGCCCCGATGTAGAGCTGGCCCTCCTGGCCGATGTTCACGAGCCCCGCCCGGTTCGACACGATCGTGCCGATCGCGACGAGCAGGAGCGGCACGGCGACGCCGAGCGTGGCGCCGATGCGGCCCGGGCCGCGCACGCTGCCGTCGAGCAGCGCATCGAACACCTCGGTCGCCGACCCGCCGGTGGCCACCACGAGGATCGCCGCGAGCGCGAGCGCCCCGGCGATGCAGATGGCATAGAGGCCGACGACCTCGGCGACCGCCACCGCACGCTGGCGGCGCGGCGTCGCCGGGTTGGGGACGTGCGGCTCCTCGGTGAGGGTGCCGTCGGCGCCGAGCTCGCGGTGCACGAGGTCGGCGTCGATGCCGACGTGGCGACCCGTGACGCGCGT
>JALOLG010000263.1 GCA_025456105.1 Ilumatobacteraceae bacterium
AGCTGTCGACCCTCGTCGCTGCGCTCGACGCCGCCGGCCTGGTCGAGACCTTCGCCGACTGCGAGGGTGGCCCCTTCACCGTGTTCGCGCCGACGAACGACGCGTTCGCCGCGGCCCTCGAGGCGCTCGGCCTCACGGCGGAGCAGCTGCTCGCCGACACCGAGACCCTCACGACGGTGCTCACGTACCACGTGGTCGAGGGTGCGGTCGATGCCGCCACCGTCGTCACGCTCGACTCGGCCACCACGCTGCAGGGCGAGGACATCGCCATCGCGGTCGAGGGTGACACCGTCGTCCTGAACGACTCGGTGAACGTCGTCACCACCGACATCGAGGCCTGCAACGGCATCGTGCACGTCATCGACGGCGTGCTCCTGCCCCCGTCGCTCGCCGGTGCGGCCGGTGGCGGCGAGGAGGCCGAGGCCGAGTCCGAGGACCTGCCCGCGACGGGCTCGAACAACACCGCGATCGCGCTGATCGCCGGCGTGGCGCTGCTCGGCGGCGTCGCCGCCCTGACGGCCTCGCGCCGTCGTGGCGAGGTCTGATCCTCCCCACCCCAGACCCGCAGAGGCCCCGCACCGAGAGGTGCGGGGCCTCTGTCGTTCTCGGGAGCGTCTGCCCGGACGGCCGGATCAGCAGGCCGCGCGCGTGGCGGGGTAGGGGTTCACCGCTGGGCCCCCACCCGGGTGGATCTCGAAGTGCAGGTGGGGTGCACCGCGGGCGTTGCCAGTGTCGCCCACGTAGCCGATGACCTCGCCCTGCGAGACACCCCGGCTGCCGCCCTCGAAGCGATCGAGGTGGGCGTAGAAGTACTTGTTGCCGTCGTTGCCGGTGAGCCACACCGAGTTGCCGCCGAGCCGCGTCTGCTTGAAGTGGACGCTGCCCGACACGACTGCGACGAGCGGGGTGCCCCGCGGTGACATGAGGTCGACACCTTGGTGGCGCCGACCCCCCGAGCGCGGCGCGCCCCACGTGTCGGCGAACGCACTCGGGCCCGCCACCGGGCAGGCGATGCCCACTCGGGGCGGGGGCGGGGCGACCGGGGCTGGCGCGGGACCTGGCGAGCCGGACGAGTCCGACGATGAGCCTGCGCCACCACCCGATCCGCTCGAACCGCTCCCGGCTGCTGCGGACCGGACCTGCTGAGCCTGCGCTGCCTGCTGCGCGGCGGCCGCCTCGGCCCGTCGCTGCCGCTCGGCCTCGAGGGCCTGGCGCACGGCCTCGTCGCGCAGTCGCTGCTGCTCGACCTCCTGCAGGCGCACCACCTCGGCCTCGGCGGCCTCCTTGAGTCGGGCGTACTCCGCCGCGGCCGCCTCGGTGTCGTCCTGGCGTCGCTCGAGGTCGTCGCGGGCGGCCGAGAGCTCGGCGAACGTGGCGTCGAGGTCGTCGGCGTCGATCGCCGCGCCACCGCTGGCCGCCGCCACGTAGACGCGGGCGGCCACGTCGTCGTTGGCGGCGTCGAGGTCGTCGACGAGGGCGATCCCACCCGACCCGGCGTCGACGAAGCGGCGCACGGCGAGGTCGGTGGCCGTGGCGCGCAGGTCGGCGGTCTCGGCCTCGAGTCGGGCCAGCTCGTCTTCGGCCGCCGCGAGCTCCACCTCGAGCACGTCGAGGCGCGACTCGGCGTCGAACATGGCCTGGGCGGCGGCGTCGGCCCGATCACGGGCTGCCTGGATCTCGCGAGCGGCACGTTCGGCCGGGGTCTCGTCGGCCGACGCAGCTGTGGTGATCCCGGCGCCGAGCAGCACGGCGAGCAGCACCCCGGTCACCCAACGTCGCCGATGCATGAAGTGCAACCATATCGTCACGCGATCGCAATGTGTCCATCGGGCTCCGAATGCCCCGGGTATCAGACAGGTGTCTGACACCCGGGGACCTACCATCACCGGCATGGGCATCGAGCGTGAGCGGAAGTTCCTGCTGCACGACGTGCCGGCCGATCTGGGGCCCGGGCGGCGGCTCCGCCAGGGGTACCTCACCTCGGGTCCCGAGCTCTCGGTGCGGATCCGCGACGACGCTGCGACGAGCCACACCCTCACCGTGAAGTCGGGTGGCACCACCACGCGCACCGAGGTGGAGGTGGCGCTCGCCGCCGAGCAGTTCGAGGCGCTGTGGCCGCTCACCGCCGGGCGACGGATCGACAAGGTGCGTCACGTCGTGCCGCTCGACGGCACCGACGGCCTGGTGGCCGAGGTCGACGTCTTCGCCGATTCGCTGGACGGACTGGTGGTGGTGGAGGTCGAGTTCGCCGACGACGAGTCGATGCTCCGGTTCGTGCCCCCGGACTGGTTCGGTCGGGAGGTGAGCGACGATCCCGCCTACACCAATGCGGTCCTTGCCGAGCGGGGGCTGCCGGACGGCCGTTAGGGTCAGGGGCACATGTCACTCGCCGACGTCTGCCTCGAGCCCCGACCCACCTGGCGCGGTCGGCTCCACGCCTGGGGCTTCTTCGTCGCCCTGCCCGCCGGCGCGCTGCTGATCGCCGCCGCCGAGGGCACCGCCGCCACGGTCGCGGTGACGGTGTACGTCGCGTCGCTCCTGGCCATGCTCGGCACGTCGGCCGCGTACCACCGGCTCGCCACCACGGTCCGCCAGCGCCAGATCATGCAGCGCCTCGACCACTGCACGATCTACCTGCTCATCGCCGGCACGTACGTGCCGCTGTGCATCATCGTGATGCCGCCCTCGTGGGGCATCCCGGTGCTCTGCGTCGTCGGTGCCGGCGCGCTGCTCGGCATCGTCCTCAAGTTCGTGGCGTTCGATCGCACGCGCTGGCTGCACTACTCGCTGTACCCCCTGCTGGGGTGGATCGCCGTCGTGTCGGCGCCGGTGCTGATCACCCACCTGACGGTCACGCAGATCGCGCTCGTGGTGGGTGGGGGCATCGCCTACACGGTCGGCATCCCGGTGCTGGCCCGGCGCTGGCCCGATCCGTGGCCGACGACGTTCGGCTACCACGAGGTCTGGCACGGCTTCACCGTGGTGGCGGCCGCGCTCCACTTCGCCGCCGTCGGCGCCGTGGTCGCCTGACGGAGCCGGCACCGTGGGGCGCCACTTCGACCGCTACGTCGCGGTCGACTGGAGCGCCAGCTCGCGGCCCACCGCTGGCGCCGACTCGATCTGGATCGCCATCGCGGCGCCGAGCGGCGCGCCCGATCTCCACAACGTGCGCACCCGGGCCGCGGCCGAGGCGCTGCTGGGCGAGCTGGTCGACGGCGCCGACGACCGGGTGCTCGTGGGGTTCGACTTCCCGTTCGGCTACCCGGCGGGCACGGCGGCCGCGCTCGGGCTCCGGGGGCAGCCGGCCGAGGCCACCCGCCGCCTGCTCGTCGACCTCGTGGTCGACGACCACCGCAACCGCAACAACCGCTTCGACGTCGCAGGCGAGCTCAACCGGCGGATCGGCGACCCGGCCGGGCCGTTCTGGGGGCGGCCGGCTCACCGGCCGGTCGCGGGTCTCGACACCACCAAGCCTCGCCCGTTCGCGCGGGCGGAGTACCGGGCGGCGGAGCGATGGTGCCGAGCGAACGGCCGGTACCCGTTCTCGTGCTGGCAGCTGCTCGGCGCCGGTGCGGTGGGCAGCCAGGCGATGCTGGGCCTGCCGGTGATCGAGCGGCTGGCCGAACGTCCGCACGTCGGGATCTGGCCCTTCGATGCCGGTCCGGGCCACGCCGGTGTGCTGCTCGCCGAGATCTGGCCGAGCGGGTTCGCGGTCGATCGTCACCTCCACCCGGTGAAGGACGCCGCCCAGGTGTGGTCGGTGGTGAGCAGCTCGCCGACGCGGACCGGCGCGGCG
>JALOLG010000264.1 GCA_025456105.1 Ilumatobacteraceae bacterium
CCGAGATGACCGACGTCCGCGAGGAGCTCGACTGGACCGCGCCCGGGCCCGGCCCGTGGGGTCAGGACCGTGCGCACCTGCCCGTGGCGGTGACGCCGATCCTGCAGGAGATCTACCCACCGGGGATGGCGCGCGGGTTCGCCGAGGCGTTCGCACCGTGGGGCGTGCTGTTCGACACGATGCAGTGCGCCTACATCAACGGGTTCCCGTACATGCAGCCGCTGCCCTTCGACGTGCCGGGTCCCGACGGGCCGAAGTCGCCGGAGGAGATCGGCGCGGAGATCGGTCGGCGGGCCGGCCTGGCCGCCGCCGCGTTCGAGCAGCGGATCTGGCGGGATGCGCTGCGCCACTGGGACGAGGAGGCGAAGCCGGCATCGATCGCTCGCCACCAGGAGCTGGCCGACGTCGACCTGGCCGAGCTCGACACCGAGGGCCTGCGGGCGCACCTGCACGCGTGCGTCGACCACCTCACCCTGATGTGGCCGCAGCACCACCGGTTCAACGCGATGGCGATGCTGCCCGTCGCCGACTTCGTGCTGCACGCGGTGGAGTGGACCGGCCGGCCGCCCGTGCCGATGTTCGCGATCTTCGACGGCTGGTCGCCGGTGTCGGGCGTCGTGCCACCCGAGATGGCCGCCGCGATCGAGGCGTTGCGAGCCGATGCCGAGGCCCGTGCGCTCCTCGACGGCGACGCACCGGCCGGTGAGCGGATGGCCGAGCTGCGCCGCCGCGTCCCGGCCGTCGACCAGTACCTGCGCGAGGCGGGCTACCGGCTCGCCGCCGGGTTCGACCTCACCAACCCGACGATCGGTGAGCGCCCCGACATCGTGCTCGAGCGCCTCCGGGCCGGACTCGATCACGACCCGGCGGCAGGGCTCGCCCGCGCCGACGCCGTCGCCGCCGAGCTCCGCGACGCGACGCCCGAGGAGCACCGAGCCGAGTTCGACGATCTCCTCGCCGAGGCCCGCCTCGTGTACCGGCTCCGCGACGAGCGCGGCCTGTACAGCGACGCGGCCGCGGTGGGCCTGCTGCGACTCGCGCTCATCGAGCTCGGACGACGTCTGAGCGAGTCGGGACGCATCGGCTTCATGTACGACACGCTCGACCTCCGCGTGGCCGAGATCGACGCGCTGCTCGACGGTGCCGACTCCCCCACCGCAGCCGAGCTCGCCGAGCGGGTCGCCACACGCAAGCGGCGCAGCGCCGCCGGCGCCCCTGCCCACCTCGGCCCGCCCCCGCCACCGCCACCGCCGCTCGACCAGCTCCCCCCGTCGCTCGGACGCGTGATGTCGGCGCTCGGCTTCTACATCGGCGGCGTGCTCGGCGACGTCGAGTCACCGCTCGGTGACGACAGCACGATCATCGGCGTCGGTGGCAGCGGCGGCACGTACGAGGGGCCGGCGCGCATCGTGCGCAACTTCGACGACCTGTTCGCGCTGCAGGAGGGCGACGTGCTCGTCACCACGGCGACCGGCGAGTCGTTCAACGCGTTCTTGGCGATGATCGGCGCGGTCGTCACCGACCACGGCAGCTTCGCGTCGCACGCCGCGATCATGGGCCGCGAGATGGGGTTCCCCTCGGTGGTCGGCACGGTGGACGCCACGAGTCGCATCGCGAACGGCATGGTCGTGCGCGTCGACGGCGACGCCGGTACGGTCACGATCCTCAGCGCCGAGGCAACCGACTGAGCAGGGGATGACCGACACAGCAGCCACCGATCCGGAGGCGTTGAAGGGTGAGGTGGTGGCTCTTCGGCGTGCCCTCGAGGAGGCGCACGCCGCATCCGTCGCTGCCGAGCAGCGGGCGGGAGCCGAACGCCAGGCCGAGCTCGACGAGCTGCGGGCCACGATCGTCGCGCTGCGCGACGAGATGATCCGCCAGCGCGACGAGCTGGGTGCTGCACTCCGCACGGCCCAGCGTGATGCAGCTGCCGAGGCGGAGCAGCTGCGCCGGGCAGTGGTGGCGGCGCGGCACCACGCGGACGAGCTCCACCGACAGCACGCCCTCGCTGCGGCCGAGCAGGCGCAGCGGTTCGACACCGAGCGCCGCGAGCTGCACGACACCATCACCGAGCTGCGTCGCCGGCTCGAGTCGGCGACACCGGACCACCAGCGATGAACACGGACCGCACCTCCAACCCGCACGCCTCACCCGACGGCGACTCGATCCTCGACCAGGCCAAGCGGCTCCACCTGGCCGAGACGCTCGTGCACGTCTCGCGCACCGTGGCAGCGCTCGACAGCCTCGACGAGATCCTCGCGAGCCTCGTCACGATGACTGCCGTCTCGCTCCGAGCCGAGCGGGCGACGCTGTTCCTCAACGACACCGTGACCCGAGAGCTGTACTCCCGCTCGATGACCGAGCAGGGTCCTCGCGAGATCCGGATGCTCAACGACCGCGGCATCGCGGGCCGGGTGTTCCAGACCGGGACGGGCATGGTCGTCAACGACGCCTACGCGCACCCCGACTTCAACGCGGAGGTCGACGAGACGACCGGCTTCGCCACCCGCCAGATCCTGTGCGCCCCGATCCGGACCGCACGTGGCGAGCTCATCGGCGTGGCCCAGGTGCTCAACCGCCTCGACGGTGAGTTCGACGACGACGACCTCCAGCTGCTGGAGGCGATGACCACCCATGCGGCGCTGGCGCTCACGAGCGGCCAGCGGGAGGAGCGCAGCCGTGCGCAGGCGGCGCGCGAGATGGAGTTCGTCGACCTCGTCGCCGACATCACGTCGGAGATCGATCTCGACGCGCTGCTGCTGCGGGTGATGGCCGAGGCCACGGCGATGCTCGACGCCGAGCGGTCCACGCTGTTCCTGCACGACGCCCGCACGTCGGAGCTGTTCGCCCGGGTCGCCGAGGGCAACGACGGGGTCGGCGAGATCCGGTTCCCCGATTCCGTCGGCATCGCCGGCACCGTGTTCACGAGCGGCGAGACGATCAACATCCCGCACGCCTACGCCGACCTGCGGTTCAACCCGTCGTTCGACGCCCAGACCGGCTTCTTCACCCGATCGATCCTGTGCGTGCCGCTCGTGAACAAGGCGGGCGAGACGATCGGCGCCACGCAGGCCCTCAACAAACGGGGCGGCCCGTTCACCGCGGAGGACGAGCAGCGGCTCCGGGCCTTCACGGCCCAGGTCGCGATCGCTCTCGAGAACGCCAAGCTGTTCGACGACGTCCAACGGGTGAAGAAGTACAACGACGCCGTCCTCGAGTCGATGACGAACGGCGTGATCACGCTCGACGACCAGGGCGAGATCGTCACGTGCAACGCCGCTGGCGCCGAGATCCTCGGCTCCACCGAGGCGCAGATCGTGGGCCGGTCGGTCCGCGACCTGTTCGAGGGGAACCCCGGCATCCTCGAGCTGGTCGAGAGCGTCATGGCCACCAACGAGTCCGGGTCGCTCATGGACGTCGATCTGCACACCGGCAGCGACGCCGAGGGCCGCACCGTCTCGGCCAACGTCACCGCCGTACCGCTCCACATCGAGACCAAGGACGAGGGCACGATCCTGCTGCTCGAGAACATCTCCAACGAGAAGCGGGTCCGCTCGACGATGGCCCGCTACATGGACCCCGCCCTGGCCGACCGCCTCGTGCGCAGCGACGAGGACATCCTCGGCGGCGCGAGCGCCGTCGTCACCCTGCTGTTCAGCGACATCCGCGGGTTCACCACGCTCACCGAGCGGCTCGGGCCGCAGGCCACCGTCAGCATGCTCAACGAGTACTTCACGCTGATGGTCGACTGCATCCAGCACGAGCGGGGCATGCTCGACAAGTTCATCGG
>JALOLG010000265.1 GCA_025456105.1 Ilumatobacteraceae bacterium
CGGTCGGGGCCGACTTCACGGTCTCGCCGCGGGCGGAGTCGATGCTGGGCGACTCGTTCCGGCGGCTCGGGGGCACCGCCGAGTTCCTCGACCGCTTCTTCAGCCGCGACGAGTCCGAGCGTCAGGAGGCGCTCGCCGCCGTCCGCGGCATGCACGACGGCTGGCGGCAGCGCGTGAACGACCTCTACCGCGACGATTCGAAGCGCCCACGGGCCCTGTGCGATCCGGTCGGCGACGAGCAGATCCTCGGGACCGCGTGCACCTTCGTGACACCGGTGCACGAGCTGTTCGCGGAGTTCCGCGTCCCGGCGCCCGGCATCGACTGGGATGCCTGGGCCAGGGTGTGGTGCGACATCGCCGTCGCTCAGGGCGCCGATGCGAGGTACGTGCGCGATCGGGTCACCGGTGCCGACGGCACGGTCACGTTCGCGTCCATGGCGCGAGCCGCTGCGGCGATCGAGCTCGCGCACCGCGATCGCACGTACGGCGGGGTTCGCCTGATGGCGAACCTGCTGCGCGACCTCCGCGACGGCTTGCCGCACTGGAGCCGCAGCAGCTTCCTCGGTGCGCTCGCCGTGTTCGGGGAGCCCGACGTGCTCGACCTGCTGCTCGTCCCTCCCCGCCCGGAGCGCCGCTGGGGCCGCGCGATCGCCCTCGCCGTCGTCGCCACGCCCGGCCTGCGGAGCGCGTTCTGGTGGTGGGTCGACCGATCGATCCGCCAGGTCCGAGGGCTCGTGGCCGAGGCCGACCGCGGCCGACCCCTCGCCGACCTCGACCGGGCGTTCCCGGGCCACATCGCCGGCGTCAGGCGGGTTCCGCTCCCGGGTTGAACACGTGCGCCGCGAGGTAGGTGGCGATCGGCACCGATGCCACCAGGCCGATCGAGCCGACGAGCGCCCGCACCACCTCCACCGCCACCACCTCGCGGGTGATCACCGACCCGACGCCCTCGCCGGCCTCGGTGAACAGCAGGAGCAGGGGCAGCGACGCACCGGCGTACGCGAGGAACAAGGTGTTGACCGTCGAGGAGATGTGATCGCGGCCGATCCGCAAGGCCGGTCGGACGATGTGGCCCACGGGGACGTCGGGCCGGGCCCGCCGCAGCTCGGCCACGGCGGACACCTGCGTGACCACCACGTCGTCGAGCACGCCGAGCGATCCGATCACCAGGCCGGCGAGCACGATGCCCCGGGCGTCGAGACCGACGCCGAGGCCGGCGAGCAGCAGGCTCGAGTCGTCGGTGTAGCCGGTGAGGTCGGTGGCGACGATGAACGCCCAGCCGAGCGCCGTGGTGAGCAGCAGGCTCGCGAAGGTGGCGAGCAGCGCCACCGCGGTGCCGACCCCACGCCCGTGGGCGAGGAACAGGGCCACGAACGCGATCGCCGACGCCGTCACGATCGCGACGGTGAAGGCGTTGTTGCCGTCGAGGATCGACGGCAGCGCGAACGACACGATCACGAGCAGGCTCAGCACGAGGCCGGCGAGCGCGCCCACACCCCGCCACCGACCGAGCAGGACGACCGCGGTGACGAACAGCAGGCCGAGCAGCAGCATCGGCCGATCTCGCTGGAACTCGTAGAAGCTGTAGACGACCGTCCCGTCGGGGAGCTCGTCGATGAGCACCGTGATGCCGTCGCCGGGGCTGAACCGGGTGTCGAGGCCGACCTCGATCGCCACGAGCTGGCCAGCATCGGGACCCTCCTCCGGCTCGAAGCCCACCAGGCGGCACAGCAGGAGCGGGTCGTACGAGCACGGCACCTCGGTGACCGACTCCACCCGGGCCTCGACCGGGTCGGCCTCCAGACCGAGGGGATCGGAGCCGCGGCCGCCGCCGTCGGGCCACAAGACCGCCATGCCCACCAGCGTGAGCACCCCGCAGACGGCGACGGCGATCCACAGGATCCGTGCGATCCGCGGGCTGGTGGCTGCGGCAGCGTCGCCGAGCCCGTGGGAGTGGACGTGCCCGTGAGCACCATCGTCCTCGTCGTGCGCGTGCGATCCGGCCTCCACCTCCGACACCCGGCCAGTGTGCCCCACCCCCGACCGCCGGTCGGGGCACCCCCGTGACCGTTCGATCCCGCTCTCGGTCACGATTCGTCGTGTCGATGGCGCACGAATCGTGACCGAGCCGCTTCGGTCATGATTCGTCGCGGTGGGGTGGGTTGGGGTGGTGGGTTGGGGTGGGGTGGGTGGGGTGGGTGACGTCGGGGCAGTCAGGTGGGGGGATCAGCCGCGGTAGCCGCTGGTGATGGGCATGCGGCGGTCCTTGCCGAAGGCCTTCGGCGTCACCCGGACGCCCGGGGGGCTCTGGCGGCGCTTGTACTCGGCGAGGTCGACCAGCCGGGCCACCCGGCGCACCACCGCCTCGTCGTGGCCGAGCTCGACGATCTCTGCGGCCGTCCGGTCGTCCTCCACGTAGAGCTGCAGGATCGGATCGAGCACCTCGTAGGGCGGCAGGCTCTGGTCGTCGCGCTGGTCGGGGCGCAGCTCGGCCGACGGCGGCTTGGTGAGCACCCCGTCGGGCACCACCTCACGCCCGGCCACCCGGTTCACGTACCGGCACAGGTCGTACACACGGGTCTTGAGCACGTCCTTGATGACGGCGTAGCCACCCACCGAGTCGCCGTAGATGGTGAAGTACCCGACCGCCATCTCGCTCTTGTTCCCGGTGGTGAGCACCATCCAGCCGAGCTCGTTCGACAGCGCCATCAGCAGCTGGCCGCGGCAGCGGCTCTGGACGTTCTCGTAGGTGAGGCCGGGCGTGCGGCCCTCGAACGACGGTGCGAGCAGGTCGAGGTACGCCTGGAAGGCCGGCTCGATCGGGATCGTGCGGATGTCGATGCCGAGGTTCGCGGCCAGGAGCGCGGCGTCGGACTTGGAGTGCTCGCTCGAGTAGCGCGACGGCATCGACACCCCGTGCACGTGCTCGGCGCCGAGGGCGTCGACGGCGATGCATGCGACCAGCGTGGAGTCGATCCCGCCGGAGAGCCCGATCACCACGTCGGTGAAGCCGTTCTTGCGCACGTAGTCGCGGGTGCCGAGGACCAGCGCGCCGTACAGCTCGGCGTCGGCGTCGAGCGGCTCGGCGACCGGTGCCGCAGCGGGCTCGGCGCGCACGACCGGTGCATCGCTCACCACGACGAGGGGCAGCTCGACGTGCGTGAGGCGGCCGCGCGGGTCGAGCAGCCGCTGGCGGAACACCGGCGGCACCGGCACGTCGACCACCAGGAGGTCCTCCACGAACTGCGGCGCCCGCGCGACCAGCACGCCCTCGGCGTCGAACGCGACCGACCCGCCGTCGAAGACGAGCTCGTCCTGGCCGCCCACCTGGTTCACGTACACGACGGCGCAGTGGGCGTCGGCGGCCCGGGTGGCGAGCATCCGCTCGCGCTCGGCCACCTTGCCGGCGTGGAACGGCGAGCCGTTGATGTTCACGCACAGCTCGGCCCCACCGGCGGCCTGGACCGCGAGCGGACCGGTGGGGCTCCAGATGTCCTCGCAGATCGAGACGCCCACCTTCACCCCACCGATCAGGTAGAGCTCGAGAGGGTCGTTGTCGGTGCCCGGCGTGAAGTAGCGGGCCTCGTCGAACACGGCGTAGTTGGGGAGCAGGCGCTTGCGGTAGGTGCCGAGCACCTGGCCGCCGGCACAGACCGCGGCGGCGTTGTAGAGGTCGCGGTCGGCGTCGACGAACCCGACGACCGCCACGCAGCGGCCGGTGCGGGCCGCCACCTTCTGCACGGCGGCGAGGTTGTCGGCCACGAAGCCCGGCTTGAGCAGCAGG
>JALOLG010000266.1 GCA_025456105.1 Ilumatobacteraceae bacterium
CCTCTTGCATCTTCGCCTGCTCGAGCTGGCTGAGGAGCTTGGACTTCTGAGCGATCTTGTCCTGGAGCATCTTGCTGTTGAGCTGGACCGCGGCCTTGGCCTGCTCGGCGGCCTGGGTCGACTCGATCACGAGCGCCTTGAGGCTCTCGACGTCCTTCTCGACCTGGATGAGCTGGCTGGCGATGGTCTCGGCGGTGTGGCCGTAGCTGGCGGCCTTGGCCGCGTCGCCGGACTGCGCGGCGTCGTCGGCCATGCGCAGGGCCTGGCGGGCGTTGGCGTTGAGCCGCTCGAGCTCGTTGAGCTTGCCGTTGAGGCGGATCTCGGCCTGCTTCTGGCTCGCGATCACGTTGGTGGCCTGCTCGGTGAGGCGCTTGTGCTGCTCGCGCGCCTCGGTGATCGCCTGCTCGAGCTGCACCTTGGGGTCGCGCTGCTCCTCGAGCGAGCCGCTGAGCTTGGCCGTCAGGTACTTCCACTGCCGCTTCAGGGTGTCGATCATGGACATGGGCCGAGCCTACGCACGTGCCGGGGCCACGCGACGCCGGAGCCACTCGAGCTCGGGTGCCCGCAGGAGGACGAGCACGCCGACGTACACCGCGATGCCCACCGGGATGCACACGGCGAGCCGCACCGCCGCCTCCGTGCCGGTGTCGCCCCCGATCGCACGGCCGACGACCCACACCACCTCGGCCATCAGCACGCCGGCCAGCACCATGCGACCGATCGAGTGGGCGAGCGCGCGGGTGGGCAGCCCGCGCACCTTGTACCCGAGGATCTGCACGGCCCACACGGCCGACACGAGGTAGGCGATCGCGAGCGCGAGCCCGAGCCCGAGCAGCCCGAACCGGTCGTACAGCACGATCGCGAGCACGATGTTGAGGGCGTTCTCGACCACGTTCACCACGAACGGCGTGCGCGTGTCCTGGTGGGCGTAGAAGCCGCGCAGCACGAACAGGTACACCGAGAACCCGACCAGTCCGAGTGCGAACCCGCCGAGGGCGCGAGCCGTCGCATCGGCATCGGCGGCGCCGAACTCCCCGCGCTCGAGCGCGAGGCCCACGATCGGGCGTCGCAGGACGAACATGCCGAGCCCGGCGGGGATCGTGACGAGGGCCAGGATCCGGATGCCGAGTGACGCCTGCCGGATGAAGCCGGCACGGTCGTGCGACGCCACGGATCGGGCCATCTCGGGCTGGAAGGTGGTGGCGATGGACACGCCGAGCAGGCCGTGGGGGAGCACGAAGAAGATGTACGCGACGTAGTACGCAGCGGCATCCCCCGACCCGGGCTGGGCGATGTTGCGGATGACGGCGATCGCGACCTGGTTGGCGAGCACGTAGCCGACCGTCCACCCCGAGAGCACCAGCAGCCGGCGGACGGCCGGGTGGCGCGGCTGCCAGGCGAACCGCGGGCGGTAGCCGGCCTGGAGCATCGCGGGGACCAGCGCGAGCGCCATGACGGCGATGCCAGCGGTGGCGCCGAGGCCGAGCGTGAGGCGGAACCGGTCGTCGGACAGCACCTCGGCGAGGGTCCAGGTGCGGTCGCCCGCGTCGGGGAGCGAGAGCAGGGCGGCGATCGTGACGAGGTTCGCGAGCACGGGCGACCACGCCGCAGCGAAGAACCGGCGCCGGCTGTTGAGGTACGCGGTGCCGAGCGCGGTCATGCCGTAGAACAGGATCTGCACGAGGAGCAGGCGCGTGAGCGCCGTGCCGGCGTCGCGGAGCGTGTCGGCGTCGACGTCGCCCGACGGCGTGATCGAGTAGATGCCGAACACGAACGGCGCGGCGATCACGGCGACCACGGTGAGGCCGACGATCGCCACCATCGCCGTCGTGATCACCACGTGGGTCGACTCGTCGTCGTCGTGCACGGCGAACGAGGTGAACAGCGGCACCAGCGTGGCCGACAGGGCGCCGCCCAGCAGCAGCTCGTAGACGATGTTCGGCGTCTCGTTGGCGATCGTGTAGACGTCGGCGACCGCAGTGCGCCCGAGCACGTACACGAGCACGGCCACCCGCAGCAGCCCGGTCAGCCGGGAGAGCGCGGTGCCGGTGGCGACGACGAGGTTGGAGCGGAGCAGGCTCACTGGGCCTGGATGTCCTCCATGGCGAGCCGCAGCGCCTCGAGCTCGATCACGAGGTCGTCGACGTCGTGCTCGTAGGTGTCGGTGTCGGCGGCGCCGAGCGCCACCTCGGCAGCACGCGCCGCGAGCTCGTCGAGGCGGGTCTGCGATCGGCGCAGGCGGGCGACCGCCTCGTCCGACCGTGCCCGCAGCCGGTCGACCGTGTCGAGCTGGCGGCGGAGCGACTCGACGGTGGTCGGGTCGGCTTCGCCCCGGGCCTCGGCGAGCTCGAGCTGCGAGCGCAGTCGGGTGGGGTCGAGGCCCCGGACGGCGTCGTCGACCGCATCGCCTTGGAGTGCGATCTGCCAGGTGTCGTCGAGGGCGGTGCCGACCCGTGACGCGATCGACTCCAGCCGGTCGCGCAGCGGCCCCGGCGGTGCGCCGGCGACCGTGTCGCGCACGCGCCGCTCGGCCCGCAGCGCGCCCTGGACCAGCTGGCGCCACGGCTCGCTGAGCGTGAACGGGTCGCGGGCGGGGCGGGTGGGCCGGTTCGGGCGTCGGCGCCGCATCACGACGGTGCCCACGGCGACGGCCCCGGCGATCGACGCGGCGACCAGGAGCACCTCGACGGCCGACATCGGCCAGACGCTACCGATCCCGCCGCTGCGCCCGGGGCCACGGGTCACATGCGGCGTCGCTCCCGCCGGTTGCCGTGGGCGCGGGTCGGTGGGGATAGCGTCGCCCCTCATGACGACGACGCAGGCGAACCGCTTCGAGAGTGTGCAGGCAGTGCGGGACGCCCTGCGCGGGGTCGACTACCTGGCCGACGACGGCATCGCCGGCGTCGCCTACCTGGCCGACCGGCTCGGCAAACCCGTGCTCGTGGAGGGTCCGGCCGGCACCGGCAAGACCCAGCTCGCCAAGTCGATCGCCGAGATCACCGGCTCGCGGCTGATCCGCCTCCAGTGCTACGAGGGCCTCGACGAGTCGAAGGCGCTGTACGAGTGGAACTACAAGAAGCAGCTCCTTCGCATCCAGGCCGATCGCCACAGCGACACGTGGACCGAGATCCACGACGACATCTTCTCGAACGAGTTCCTCCTCACCCGTCCGCTGCTCGAGGCCATCAGCGCCCCCGATCCGGTGGTGCTGCTCATCGACGAGGTCGACCGCGTGGAGGTCGAGACCGAGGCGCTGCTGCTCGAGATCCTGTCCGACTACCAGGTGTCGATCCCCGAGCTGGGAACCATCGAGGCCACGCAGATCCCGCTGGTGTTCCTCACCTCGAACAACACCCGCGAGCTGTCCGAGGCGCTCAAGCGCCGTTGCCTCTACCTGCACGTCGACTACCCGACGCTCGAGCGCGAGAAGGAGATCGTGCTCGCCAAGGTGCCGGGCGTCACCGAGCACCTGGCCGATCAGATCGCCCGGATCGTGCGCTCGATCCGCCAGCTCGATCTCAAGAAGGCACCGAGTGTGTCCGAGACGCTCGACTGGGCCCGCACGCTGATGCTGCTCAACATCGACGTCATCGACGAGACGACGGCGAAGGAGACGCTGAACATCCTGCTCAAGTACCAGACCGACATCACCAAGGCGGCCAAAGAGCTCTCGGTCGAGGGCTGAGCGGTGCTCGATCTGCTCAACGGCTTCGTCGGGGAGCTGCGGTCCGCGGGGCTGCCGGTGAGCCTCACCGCAAGAACCACGCCCACTGGCGCGCGTTCGAGACGGTGTTCGAGGTGTACTTCAGCCTGCGGGGCCCCGAGTACAAGCTGGTCGAAGGCGACGAGAGCGAGCTCGACGAGCTGTGGCGCGAGATGCAGGAGCAGGCGCGCCAGGGCGAGGGCCGCGGCGGTGCCGGCAGCATGGACTCGCTCACGCCCGAGGAGATCGCGCACCTGCTCATGCAGGCGCTGCTCAACGGCGACCAGGCCCTCATGCGCGCCATGGCCCGTCAGGCGGTGCAGCGCTTCGCCGGCATGGAGCCCGGCCGCCCGGTCGGCGGTACCTACTACCTGTACCGCACGCTGCGGAACCTCGACCTCGACGGCATGCTCGAGAAGCTCATGGAGGCCACCCGCGAGCAGGTCGGTGGCGAGCTCACCTCGCTCGAGGAGCGCCTCGAGCGCGAGGAGTACCAGGACCGGATCGAGAAGTTCAAGGCCGAGATCGAGGCCGAGATCCGTCGCCGGCTGGTGGCCGACCGCGGCGCCGAGGCGATGGCCAAGACGCTGCGCAAGCCGCTCCCCGAGGACGTCGAGTTCATGCACGCCTCGCGCGACGAGATGCAGTCGCTCAAGAAAGCGCTGTACCCGCTCACCCGCAAGCTCGCCGCCCGGCTCGCCCGCAAGCGGCGCCACGGGCGCAAGGGCCCGCTCGACTTCCGCAACACGGTGCGGCACTCGCTGAGCTACGGCGGGGTGCCGGCCGAGCCGAAGTTCAAGTACCCGCGCCCGGCCAAGCCCGAGCTGATGGTGGTGGCCGACATCTCGGGCTCCGTGGCGGCGTTCGCACGGTTCACGCTGATGCTGGTGTACGCCATCCAGAACCAGTTCTCGAAGGTGCGATCGTTCGTGTTCATCGACGGCATCGACGAGGTCACCGACTACTTCCGGGCCACCGAGGACATCACCGAGGCGATCCACCGGGTCAACACCGAGGCCGACGTGGTCTGGGTCGACGGTCACTCCGACTACGGCCACGCCTTCGAGGTGTTCTGGGAGCGCTACGGCAAGGACGTCGGCCCGAAGTCGACCGTGCTCCTGCTCGGCGACGCCCGCAACAACTACCACGCGAGCCAGGCGTGGGTGGTCAAGGAGATCGCCCAGAAGGCCCGCCACGTCTACTGGCTCAACCCCGAGCCGCGCAGTTACTGGAACACCGGTGACTCGATCGTGGGCGAGTACGGCGTCCACACCGACGGCGTCTACGAGTGCCGCAACCTGCGCCAGCTCGAGGGGTTCGTCGAGAAGCTCGCCTGACGGGCGCCCATTTCCCGGATCGCCGCGATCGGTGGCAGAATGTCTGCTCCGGCACGGACAGGGGACGCCATGCGGATCGCCACCTTCAATCTCGAAAATCTCG
>JALOLG010000267.1 GCA_025456105.1 Ilumatobacteraceae bacterium
CGCGCACGTCCGGCACGCCCACGACACGCCCTCGACCACGAAGCGCGTGTGTTGGAAGGGCGGTTGCGTGGCTGGCCGTCCGAACGCTCCGCACATCGTGACGGCGAGCCCTGCGCTGGTCGCCCGGCCCTGGACGACGGGATCGACGGGCGGTCGGAGGGCGTGTGAGAGGTCTCTCGTGCGTGCCCGTTGCGGCTCGACGGGTGGCGAGCCCCCCGGGATCCCCTGCTCACGAGCACGAACCCGGCACCGGTAGGCGCGCTGACGGCAGGCGTTGCTGCAGTACACCCGCGCCCGGCCGGGTCGGGCCAGCCGAGGCGTCGACCGACCACACACCGGGCAGTCCCAACAGGCGACCACCCGGTCGGGTTCGTGCACGATGGCTCGCTCCATGGCGACCACCCAAGCACAGGGGTGTGACGTCCGGCGGTCGGACCGATGGCGCCAGTCGGACGGAGGACGGTCCGGTGGGCGGGCGGTACCGCCCACCGACCGGTGCCGACGTCGGTGTGCACCCGTCTCGAATCGTCTCGGCTGCCGGCTGCGCCCCGGCCGGACCGTCTCGAATCGTCTCAGCGCCTCGCATCGTCCCGACCGTTCCGTCTCGAATCGTCTCGGGCTGCGAGACGGAACGGGGTGGGCAGCACGTCCGTGCGAGACGATTCGGGAGGGACCGGGCGGGCCCCGGCAGCGGGACAGCTACCGTTCGCTCGTGCACGATCGCCCAGGAGCACTGGCAGGCATCGGCAACACACCGATCGTCCGTCTGTCGCGCCTCACCCCACCGGATGCCGGCGAGGTCTGGGTCAAGCTCGAGGCGGCGAACCCGACCGGGTCGTACAAGGACCGGATGGCGCTTGCGATGATCGAGGCGGCCGAGGAGCGCGGTGACCTTCGTCCTGGTGCCACCGTGGTCGAGTACACGGGTGGCTCGACGGGCAGCTCACTCGCGCTCGTCTGCTCGATCAAGGGCTACCGACTGAGGATCGTCACGTCCGACGCCTTCGCGCACGAGAAGCTCCGCACCATGGCGGCCTTCGGTGCCGAGCTGGAGATCATCCCGAGCCCGGACGGCATCCACCCCGGCCTCATCCCCTCCATGCGGGAGCGGGCCGCGCAGATCGTCGCCGAGCACGGAGCCTTCCCCACCGACCAGTTCAACAACCGCGACGCCCTCGTCGGATACCGCGGCATCGGCACGGAGGCAGTCGCGCAGGTCCACGGCCGCATCGACGCCGTCTGCATCTACGCAGGCGTCGGAGGCTGTCTCGTCGGGACCTCCGAGGGTGTCGCCAGCGCGTGGTCCGACCTGCATCGTGTCGTCGTCGAGCCGGCCGAGTCCGCAGTGCTGTCGGGGCAGCAGGCCGGCACCCACCGGATCGAGGGCGGCGGCGTCGGCTTCATCCCGCCCCACCTGCAGCCAGACGAGCATGGTGCCGTGCCCTACGACGAGGTGATCGCCGTCTCGACCGCCGACGCCTTCGCGATGGCGCGTCGGGCCGCTGCCGAGGAGGGGATCTGGGGAGGCCCGTCGACCGGCGCGAACCTGCTCGCCGCCGTCCGCACCGCGCAACGGCTCGGGCCCGGCGCTCGTGTGCTCACGGTGCAGTGCGACTCCGGCATGAAGTACCTCAACGGCGACCTCTACGCCTGACGTCGGCGCACGGTTCACGCCGGTGGCGTCGAGCCGCGCTGCGACGTGAGGTGCGTGTACACCTCGGGTCGCCGGTAGCGCTCGAAGTCGAAGAGCGTGCCCGTGTACTGACGGCACCAGTCGAGGTCGCACTCGGCGACCACAAGCTCGTCGCCCTCGGTACGGGCGCGGGCGAGCACCTCGCCCGAGGGCGCGAAGATCGCCGACTCGCACAGCGAGTCGACCCCCTCCTCCACCCCGCCCTTGGCCACGCCGACCACGAACGTCCCGTTCTGGTACGCCCCGGCCGACATCACGAGCGTGTTGTGGAACCCCTGCAGCCGATCCTGCGAGGGATCCGGCGCGTAGTGCTTGGGCGTGTTGTACCCGCACAGGATCAGCTCGACCCCCTGGAGCCCCATCTCGCGGTAGCTCTCGGGCCAGCGGCGGTCGTTGCAGATCATCATCCCCACCACGCCGCCGAACGCCCGCCACACGCCGAACCCGTCGGGTGACGGCTCGAAGTAGTACCGCTCGGCGTGCTGGAACGGGCGGTCCGGCTCGTGGTGCTCGTGCCCGGGGATGTGCACCTTCTTGAACGTCCCGACGATCGAGCCGTCGCGCTCCACGAGCGTCTGCACGTTCCAGCGGTGCTGCGTGCCGTCGGGCAGCGTCTCGAGCAGCGCGTACCCGAGGCAGAATCCGATACCGAGCCGGGCCGCCTCCGCGAACAGCGGGGCCGTCGCCTCGTTGGGCATCGAGGTCTCGTAGAAGTGGTCGGCGGTCGAGATGTCCTCGACGAACCACCGCGGGAAGAACGTCGTCAGCGCCAGCTCGGGGTACACCACGAGGTCGCAGCCGGCGTCGGCGCCCTGGCGCAGCAGGGCGATCAGCCGCTCGACGACCTCGGCCCGGGTGTGGGCGAGCTGGACCGGGCCGAGCTGAGCGGCCCCGACGGTGACGATCCGTGACATCCCCCGCAGTCTGGCGGGCCAGGCGGACTCACGTCGACGACGACAGCAGCTCCTGTCGCAGCTGCACCAGCTTGGGTGCCGGCTCCCCGTCGCTCCACGGGTCGGCGACGATCGACCGCTCGTAGCGCTCCCACTCGTGCCGCACCCCTGCCCGATCTCCCGCTGTCGCGTGAGCCCGCATGCGCAGTGCGATCAGCTCCTCGTGCCCGGGCAGCACGGCGAGTCCCCGGGCGGTGGATTCGAAGACGCCGTCGACGTCGCCGATGGCCAGGTACGCACCGGCGAGGCGGGCCGCGACGCCCGTCCCGAGCAGCACGAGGTTCGAGGTGATCCCCTCCGCGTCCGGCCACAGGTACGACGTGCCCTCGAAGGGCATGCCACGGAGCAGGCCGATCACGGGCTGCAGCGTCTCGATGACCTCGTTGACCGACCCACCGCGGCAGCGATCGAGCGCCGCCTCGAGCACCTCGGCGTCGCTGACGACGGCGGCGTGCAGCGGGAGCTCCTCGGTGAGGGTCCGCCCCAGCCACTCCGCGCCGGCGGGCGGCTCCACCTGGCGCGCCATCGCGCGGCGCGCCTCGGAGACCACGTTCGAGAAGGTCGCATCACGGACGTCGAGGTCCCAGAGGGCGGTCCGGGCAGCCGTTCGGGTGGAGCGCTCACGATGCGTGACGAGCCATGCGAGGAGCTCTCGCGGCTTGCTCCGCTCGAACCCCACCGCGTCGCCGACGGTGTCGACGACATCGACACCACCGAACAGCCGCACCATCAGCGACCACGAGCCCACGGGTTCGCGACACGCCGGCCGCATGGTGACGTCGACGGCCTCGAGCGGCGACGACGGCTCGGCGAGCAGCGCCGCCAGCGCGTCGCTCTCAGCGGCCTCCAACCCGACCGGGCGCATCTCGATCCCGAGCGGCTCGAGCAGCCATCGATCCACGTCGCGGTGACGGAGCGTGACCGCCGTGGACGCCGGCCCGAGAACCACCACGGCCAACCCGGCGCCCGGGCACACGGCCGCCGGATCGACCGACTCCTCGCCGCCCGCGAGGACGACGACCGGCTCCCACGCCTCGCCGCCCGTGTGACGGACGCGGAGCTCGAAGGCCGTCTGCGCGCCGCCCGGCCGGGCGCCCAGCAGGGAGGCCGCGTGGTCGAGCGCGCCGGCCAGCGAATCAGCCCGATGGTGCCTCGGGTGGGTCGCCGCGACCGGTTGACCGCCGCCCACCGTGATCAGCCAGGCGGACTCCGCGAGGACCGACGTCGCGATCGTCGCACCGATCGCCTCGAGCACGGCGGTCGTCGCGGCCGACGGACCGTCGATGCCGAGCAACCCCATGGACTCGAGGTCGACGAAGATGTCGGCGCCGTCGCTCGCGACGCCGAGCTGGACGAGCAACGGGCACGGCGTGCCCACCGAGCGGCTCACCGCCGTGAGCGCCTCGACCGGCACGGAGCCGGCGAGGTGCCACCGATCGCCGTCCCGCGACCACGGAGCAGGTGGGTCGACCGGGCGGTTCGTCACCAGCTCGATCGAGCCGTCCGCCGATGCCCGGACCGCCAGCACGAGCGCGCCCACGTCGACGAGGGTGGGGGCCGCCGCCCGCACGGCGAGGTCGACCCGTTCGAAGCGCTCTGCCGCGTCGC
>JALOLG010000268.1 GCA_025456105.1 Ilumatobacteraceae bacterium
CGGAGGTCTCCTCGACTGGTGGGTGGTGGGGCGGCGGGACGGGATCGGCGTGGTCGAAGGCCCGACGCTCGACGGCGTGACGCAGGGCCGCGGCGACGTCGATCACGAGCGGCCCGTCGGCGCGCACGGTGGTGGTGGCGGACTCGTGTGGGTGCAGGACGATCGTGCGCTCGCCGTCGAGCGTGAGCACGCCGGGTCCCTCGAGCGTGACGCTCCCGCCGGCGGGCACCACCTCGCTCGACACGACCCCCACCGACACGAACGTGCCGGGCGAGAGCGGGAGCCGCACCCGACGGTGGCCGTCGCCGAGGTGCACCACGACGCCCTCGTGCGCTTCGCGAGCGACGGGGTGCACCCTCCCGGCGATGCTCGACAGGCCGCTCGTGGCCGGCTCCGCGATCACGGCGACGACGGTGCGGATCGACGAGGGATCCCAGACGGCCCGGGCGCCGACGAAGCTGCCGTCGACGAGGGCGACGTCGACCAGGGCCACGTCGTGACGGCCGCTGCTCGTCACGATCTCGATGCGGGTGGCCTGGTGCGACACCGGGCCCAGCGGGACGAGCCCGGCCGCGACGAGTCCGGCCGCGGTGCCGGCCGAGGTGGCGTCCCAGGCGATCGGGAACACGTTGTTGGTGCCGGTGGAGACCGGCACGAGCGGCGCGTCGCGCCAGCCGCTCACCACGTCGCGGTGGGTGCCGTCGCC
Organism: Ilumatobacteraceae bacterium; assembly: GCA_025456105.1. GTDB lineage: Bacteria > Actinomycetota > Acidimicrobiia > Acidimicrobiales > Ilumatobacteraceae. The sequence continues at coordinate 707 of JALOLG010000268.1, forward strand.
GCCGAACACCACGATCGCGCCGGCGCCCTCGTCGCGGAGCGCCATCGCGGCGGCCACCGTGTCGGTGCGGTCGCCGGCGAGACCGAGGTCGAGGTGCTCGATGCTCCGGCCGCCCCGGTCGAGGTCGGCGACGGCGCGCCGGCCCAGGCGGTGGTGGTCGTCGCTCAGGAGCACGCGGGTGGCCCCACCCTCGATCGCCCCGACGACCGCGCGCCGGACCATCGCGATCTTGGCCGAGTCCGAGACCGGGCTGGCGTTGGTGACGAGCCGGCGGATGTCCTTGCCCGCGAGCGGGTTGACGATCACGCCGACGGTGGCCATGCAGCGCTCCGCTCAGCTCCCGACGAGCGGGCGGGCGACGAGGTCGCGGATCTCGGCCGCGATGCGCTTGGCGTCGGGCACGTACCCCGACTCGAGCGCGGGCGAGAACGGCACCGGCGAGAACGGCGCCCCGATGCGCGACACGGGCGCGTCGAGGTGGTCGAACGCGGCTTCCTGGATCTCGGCCGCGACCTCGGCCCCGAGGCCACCGAACTTCACGGCCTCGTGGACCACGACGACCCGGTTCGTCTTCCGCGTCGACTCGACGATGGTGTCGATGTCGAGCGGCTGCAGCGTGCGCGGGTCGATGACCTCGCAGGAGATGCCGTCGGCGGCCAGCTTCTCGGCCGCCGCGAGCGCCTCGTTGGCCATCCGGCCCCACGCCACCACGGTGACGTCGGTGCCCTCACGCGCCACCCGGGCGCTGCCGAGCGGGATCTCGTAGGGCTCCTCGGGCACCACGCCGCTCATGCCGAGCAGCCGCTTGTGCTTGATGAACACGGTGGGGTTGTCCTCGCGGATGCACGCGGTCATGAGCCCCTTCACGTCGTAGGGGTTCGACGGGTACACGACCTTGAGGCCCGGGATGTGGCACAGCAGGGCCTCGAGCGACTGGCTGTGCTGCGCCGCCGCCGACAGCCCGGCGCCACCGGCCGTCGTGATGGTGAGGGGCACGGTGGCCTTGCCACCGAACATGTACTTGAGCTTGGCCGCCTGGTTCACGATCTGGTCCATGGCGACGCAGATGAAGTCCATGAACATCAGGTCGACGATGGGGCGCAGCCCGCTCACGGCGGCACCGAGGCCGAGGCCGATGATCGCCTGCTCGCTGATCGGGGTGTCGACCACCCGCCGCTCGCCGAACGCCTTCTGCAGCCCGCCGAACGTGCCGAACACGCCGCCGAAGGCGCCGACGTCCTCGCCGGCGACGAAGACGTCGGGATCGGCCTCCATCGCCTGGCGGACGGCCTCGTTGAACGCGGCGACGTAGGTGAGTGAGCGCTCCTCGCTCATGCCGGCACCTCCGTGGTCTGGCGGGTCGTGTAGACGCCCTGGGTGATCTGGTCGACGGTGGGCAGCGGGCTCTCCTCGGCGAACGCGATCGCATCGTCGATGGCGGCGCGCCACTCGGCCCACACCGCCTCGAAGTCGGCGGCGGTGGCGATGCCGGCGTCGATCATGCGCGACTCGAACGTGAAGATCGGGTCGCGCTGCTTCCACAGCTCGACCTCTTCGTCGGTGCGGTACTTGAGGCCGAGGTTCTGGACGCCGTGGTGGTTGTAGAAGCGGTAGGTCTTGGCCTCGATCAGCGAGGGCCCGCCACCGGCCCGGGCGCGGGCCACCGCCTCGACGGCCGCCTCGTGCACGGCCACGACGTCCATGCCGTCGACGATGACGCCGGGCATGCCGTAGCCCTGAGCGCGGTCGACGATGTCGGTGATCGCCATCGTCTTGTCGCGCGGGGTGAACTCGCCGTACTCGTTGTTCTCACAGGCGAACACGATCGGCAGCTGCAGGGCGCAGGCCATGTTGGCGGCCTCGTGGAACGCGCCGATGTTGGTGGCGCCGTCACCGAAGAACGCGACGGCGACGTTGCCGTCGCCGCGGTACTTGTCGGCGAACGCAGCACCCACCGCGATCGGGGCTCCGGCGCCGACGATGCCGTTGGCGCCGAGCATCCCGAGGTCGAGGTCGCAGATGTGCATCGACCCGCCCTTGCCGTTGTTGTAGCCGGTGGCCTTGCCCATCAGCTCGGCCATCATCCGGCGGAAGTCGCCTCCCTTGGCCACGAGGTGGCCGTGGCCGCGGTGGGTCGAGGTGATCTGGTCGTGATCGGTGAGCGCCGCGCACACGCCCGACGCGACGGCCTCCTCGCCCACGTACAGGTGGAGGAAGCCCGGCAGCTTCGCCCCTTCGGCGAGCCGTCCGGCCGCCTCCTCGAACAGCCGGATGCGGACCATCCGCTTGTGGAGGTCCATCAGGGTCTCACGGGGGAAGTCCATGCGGGGTCCTTTCAGCTCGACTCGCCGCGCGCCCAGCGGATCGACCGGCGGAGCAGCTCGTAGTACGCGGGCTGCTCCCAGGAGCAGCGCTCGATGCGGGGGTAGTAGTCGACGACCGGCACCATGTCGTAGTGACCGCGGCAGTGGCCGAGCGTGTTGTAGAGCACGGCGCCCTGGCCCAGCGGGCGCAGGTACATCACGAGGTGCTCGGGGTCGGTGGTGGTCCAGTCGTGCTCGGCGAAGCCGGCCGCATCGCCCTGCCACGAGGTGTGCAGCAGCGGGTGGAGCGCGTCGCGGTCGTGGTACTCCGACAGGTACAGCTCGTCGTCGGTCTCGAACGGCTCGATGCCGCTGACGAGCCAGTGCGACTCGTCGGCCACCTCGACCCGGTACGGCTGGATCGGCGGGTGGGCGACGAACTGGCTGCCGAGGGTGTCGGCCCACACCGGGAAGGCCCGGGGCGACTCCACGCCGTTGGGGCCCCCGAGGTCGAGCGCGGAGTTGGTGCCGTGCAGCGCGATCCAGCGGCCGCCGCCCTCCACCCACGACCGGATGGCCTGCTGCGCGGCCTCCGACGGGCGGACGTCGCAGGTGTAGCTCACGAGGATGCTCGCCCGTGAGGTCCACGACGTGTCCTCGTAGTCGGGCTGGACCCGCACGCGGAGCTCGTCGTGCTCGCCGAGGAGCGCGAGGAGCTCGCGGCGCGCGAA
>JALOLG010000269.1 GCA_025456105.1 Ilumatobacteraceae bacterium
CATGCGGCTCTGGAAGATCTCGTTGCCGAACAGGAGGTCTTCGATGATGTCGCAGAACTCGCGGAGCTTGACCATCACCTGGCGGGTCTCGTCGATCCAGCCCTTCGGCAGGTCGTCCTTGAGGCCGCCGATGCGGTCGAAGTTGGGGTGGAAGCGCCCGCCGGTGGCGCCTTCGATGAGGTTGAGCACGTACTCGCGGTCGCGGAACGCGAGGAACACCGGCGTGATGGCGCCCATCTGCACGCCGAGGTCGCCGAGGAACAGCGACACGTTCGCGATGCGCGACAGCTCGAACAGGATCGTGCGGATCCACTGGGCCCGCGGCGGCGCCTCGATCTCCATCAGCTGCTCGGCAGCGAGGATGAACGGCACCTCGTTGGCGAAGCTGCCGAGCCAGTCGATGCGGTTGATGAGCGTGGTGACCTGCGGGAACGTGCGGACCTCGGTGAGCTTCTCGTAGCCGCGGTGCATGTAGCCGGCCGACGGCTCGGCCCACACCACCTGCTCGCCGTCGAGGCGGGCGATGATGCGCAGGGTGCCGTGGGTGGCAGGGTGCTGCGGCCCGATGTTGAGGGTCATGCCCTCGGTCTCGAGCTCGACGTTCAGCCGCGCGTCGGCGGCCTGCGCGGCGATGTAGCTGAGCTGCTGGCGGTCGCTGACGAGGGTCATGAGCTGGAGTCCTCGGCGTTGTCGTCGTCGGCACCCACCGGCATCGGCTCGACGTCGACGATGCCCGGCCACGGCTTCACCATGCGAGCGAGCAGGGGGAAGTCCTTGCGGAGCGGGTGTCCCTCGAAGTCGCCCGGGAGGTACATGTTGCGGAGATCGGGATGGCCGGCGAAGCCGATGCCGAACATCTCGTGCGTCTCGCGCTCGTGCCAGTTGGCGCCGGCGAACACCGGCACCCACGACTCCACGACGGGGTCGTCGTCGGGCACGTCGGCCTTGATGGTGACACCGACGTGGCGGCGCAGGTCGGTGAGACGGGCGAACACCTGCAGACGGGTGTCACCGCCCGTGACACCCTGCACGATCTCGGTGCTGCGCTCGGGCGGCGGCTCGTCGGGGTTGTCCTCGCCGCGCCCGTACGGCGACGGCAGCCAGTCGATCGCGGAGAGGAAGCAGAAGTAGTCGAACCCCGCGTCGCGGAGCACCTCGCCGGTGCGGCGCCACGCACCGGTGCTGACCCGCACCCACAGGTCGGTGTTGGGCACGAGGTGCACGTCGACGAGGTCGGCACCGAGCGCCGAGCGCAGGTGATCGACGATGCCCTCGCGCAGCGCGTCGCCGGGCAGCGCCAGCGGCTCGCCGGACGTGTCGGTGTCACTCAACGGGACCACCACCCACCACGATGGGCTCGCGGCTCGGCGCCTCGGCGCCGAGTGCGCGGAACGGCTCACCGCGCCACTTCGCCGCCATGTCCTCGTTCTTGATGCGCTGCTGCAGCAGCACGACGCCCTCGAGCAGGGCCTCGGGACGCGGCGGACAGCCCGGGATGTAGACGTCGATCGGGATGATCTGATCGACGCCCTTGGTGACCGAGTAGCTGTCCCAGTACGGGCCACCGCAGTTGGCGCACGAACCCATCGAGATTGCGTACTTCGGCTCGGGCATCTGCTCCCAGAGGCGGCGCACGGCGGGTGCCATCTTGTCGGTGACGGTGCCGGAGATGCACACGAAGTCGGCCTGGCGCGGGCTGGCCGGCAGCGGGATCACACCGAGGCGCATCACGTCGTAGCGGGGTGAGCCGAACGCCGCGCCCATCTCGATCGCGCAGCAGGCGAGCCCCCACTGGTAGACCCACATGGAGTACGAGCGACCGAGGTTGAACAGCTTGGTGAGCGGGGCCGGGATGCGGCCACGGTCGACTAGACCCATCGCAGGAGCCCTCGCTTCCAGGCGTAGACGAGACCGTCGAGCAGCAGCACGATGAACACGAGCATCACGACCAGCCCGAACGTGCCGTAGCGCTCGACGCTCGCCGCCCACGGGAAGATGAACACCGCCTCGACGTCGAAGATCACGAACAGCAGCGCGAACACGTAGTAGCGGATCTGGCTCTGCGACCAGCCGATGCCGACCGGGTCGACGCCCGACTCGTAGGCGATGTACTTCTGCGCGTTGGGGCGGGTGGGACGGATGGCGGCGGCGACGCCGAGGAGGATCGACGCGAGCAGCACCGCGGCGATGCCGAACCAGACGACCGTGAGCCAATCCCGCAGGAACTGCGACATACGGGCCCCGAACCTACCAGCCGCCGCGGAACCGGCCCCAAACCCGCGGACCCGCGCCGACCCGACGGCATCGGCCGTCGGGATACCGTGCGGTGGTGGAGCAGCACGAGCCCGCCGGGACCGCCGACGTCGACCTGGCAGCGATCCGGGCGGCCCGCACGAGCGGTGCCGGGGTGGTCCGCCACACGCCGGTGGTGCCCTCGGCGGTGCTCGGTGAGGCCACCGGTGCCGACGTGGTCCTCAAGGCCGAGAACCTGCAGCGCACGGGCGCGTTCAAGATCCGCGGCGCGATGCACACGCTCGCCACGCTCGGTCCCGCCGCCCGCCATGGCGTCACCGCCGGATCGGCGGGCAACCACGCCCAGGCGATCGCGCTCGCCGCACGTCACTTCGGCGTGCCGTGCGAGATCTTCGTGCCGGCCGGGGCCTCGATCGGCAAGATCGAGGCCTGCAAGGCGTTCGGTGCCACGGTCGTCGAGGGCGGCGCATCGCTCGGCGAGGCGGTGGCGGCGGCCCGTCGTCGTGCGGCCGAGGCCGGCATGGCGTTCTGCCACCCCTACGACGACCCGGTGGTGGTGGCCGGCCAGGGCACGCTCGGCCTCGAGCTCGTCGACGACCTGGCCGACCTGCACACGGTCGTCGTGCCCCTCGGTGGCGGCGGGCTGCTCGCGGGCACGGCGATCGCCGTGAAGTCGCAGCGGCCCGCCGTGCGCGTCGTCGGCGTGCAGGCAGCCGCGTGCGCGCCGTGGGCCGGCGGGATCGTGCCCGAGGGTCCCGTGATCACGCTGGCCGACGGCATCGCCGTGAAGGGCCGAGGCGAGGTCACCGGTCCGCTCGTCGACCGCTGGGTCGACGAGATCGTCACCGTCGACGAGGACTCGATCGCCGATGCGATGGTGCTGCTCATGGAGCGCTCGAAGCTCTACGTCGAGGGGGGTGGGGCGGTGGGCGTCGCGGCCCTGCTCACCGGGGCGATCCGGCCCGATCCGACCGGCACCACGTGCCTCGTGCTGTCGGGCGGCAACGTCGACCTCGGGGTGGTGCCGGGCCTGATCCGCCGCCACGAGAACGCGGCGGGTCGGCGCCTCGGCATCTCCGCCACCATCGACGACCGCCCGGGCGGGCTCGCCCGCATGCTGGCGGTGTTCGCCGAGGCCGGCGCCAACCTCATCGAGGTCCACCACGTGCGCGACGGGCTCAACCTGCACGTCCGCGAGACCGGTGTGCACGCCACCTTCGAGGTGCGCAGCCGCGCGCACGCCGCCGAGGTGGTGGAAGCCGCGCGCACCGCCGGCTACACCGCGATCGAGGTGCAGTCGCCCTGAGCGGGTCGGCTCAGCCGGGGCGCCGGGCCACGAGCAGGATCCGGCGGAACGGGAAGAAGTGCGGCTCGTGGCGGCCGAGCACGGCGAGCAGCTCGCGCTCGTAGTCCACGAGGAACCGCTCGTAGAGATCCGCCGGCAGGGTGCGGCGGAACCGGGTGAGCG
>JALOLG010000015.1 GCA_025456105.1 Ilumatobacteraceae bacterium
GCCGGGCCGTCGGTGGCGCTCGAGGCCACCGACGCGGTGCTGGCCGACAACGGCGGCCATCCCGCCCACGTGTTCAACCTCGGCCACGGCGTGCTCCCCGAATCCGATCCCGGCGTGCTCCAGGCCGTCGTCGACCGCGTCCACGAACGGACCCGCCATGGCTGATCCCACCACCGATGCCCGCATCGGCGTGGTGCTGATGGCCTACGGCACGCCTCGCACCCGCGACGAGATCGAGCCGTACTACACCGACATCCGACGCGGCCGGCCGCCCACACCGGAGCTGCTCGCCGAGCTCACCGCCCGCTACGACGCGATCGGCGGCCTGTCGCCGCTCAAGGCCATCACCGAGGCCCAGCGCGACGCGCTCGCCGCGGCGCTCGACGCCCTCCACCCGGGGCGCTACGTGGTCGAGCTCGGCCTGAAGCACGCCGAGCCGATGGTGGAGTCGGGCGTCGCAGCGCTGGTGGACGCCGGGGTCGAGCGCATCGTCGGCCTGGTGCTCGCCCCGCACTACTCGTCGTACTCGATCGGCCAGTACCTCGACCGCGCCCGCACGGCCGCTGCGCCGCACGGCGTCGAGGTGGTCGGCATCGAGAGCTGGGCCACCGAGCACGCGTTCGTCGACTTCCTCGCCACCGACCTGCGCCGCCGCCTCACCACCATGCCACCGCGCACCAAGGTGCTGTTCACGGCCCACTCCCTCCCCGTGCGGATCATCGACGCCGGCGACCCGTACCCCGACGAGCTGCGCTCGACCGCCGTCGCCGTGGCCGAGGCCGTCGGGCTGGGCGAGTGGTCCGACTGGGCGATCGCCTGGCAGAGCGCCGGCCGCACACCCGAGCCCTGGATCGGCCCCGACGTGCTGCAGGTGATCTCCGACCTGGCCGCCACCGGTGAGGCGTCGGGTGTGATCGTCAGCGCCTGCGGCTTCGTGGCCGACCACCTCGAGGTGCTCTACGACCTCGACATCGAGGCCGCCGCCCACGCTCGGGCGCTCGGTCTCGCGTTCGATCGCACCGCGAGCGTCAACGCCGACGCGGCCGTGATGGCGGCCCTCGCCCGGCGGGTCGTGGAGATCGACGAGCACGCCGTCGGCTCGGGCGAGGGGTGACGCGAGCGTGGCCCGCTTCGCAGTCGTGGGTGGTGGGATCACCGGGCTCACCGCTGCGCACACCCTCGCCGCGGCAGGCGCCGACGTGGTGGTGCACGACGCCGCGCCGACGGCAGGCGGCAAGATCCGCACCTCCCCGTTCGGCGGGATCCCGATCGACGAGGCCGCCGACGCGTTCCTGATCCGCACACCCGAGGTCCTCGACCTCGTCGCCGAGCTCGGCCTCGACGACCAGCTCGTCCACCCCACCGGTGCCGGGGCGGCCGTGTGGCACGAGGGACTCCACCGCATCCCCACCGGGCTCGTGCTCGGCGTGCCGGGCGACCTGCGCCCGCTGCTGCGCTCGGGGCTGATCTCGCCCCGTGGGGTGCTGCGCGCCGGGCTCGACCTCGTGCTGCCGCGCAGCGACCTGGCCGGCGACTCGATCGGCACCTACGTCCGCCAGCGGCTCGGGCGCCAGGTGCACGAGCGGCTCGTCGACGCCCTGGTGGGCAGCATCTACGCGGCCGACACCGACCGGTTCAGCCTGGCGGAGGTGCCCCAGCTCTCGGCACTCGCCCATCGGCACCGCAGCCTCCTGCTCGCGGCCCGCGCCACTCGGCGTGCCGCCGTGTCCGGCGGGCCTCGTGGGGCCCAGGAGCACGAACGGCCGATCTTCGCCGGGCTCCGCGACGGCACGGGCGTGCTGGTCGAGGCGCTGGCGGCCTCCGTCACCTCGTCCGGCGGCGAGCTGCGCACCGGGGCAGCGGTCGGCTCCGTCACGGCGTCGGGCGGGTCGCTCCGGGTCGACGGCGAGCCCGTCGACGGGGTGGTGCTGGCCGCGCCGGCCCGCGCCACGGCGCCGCTGCTCGCCGAGTCGGCGCCGGCGGCGGCCGAGCTGCTCGCCCACGTCCACCACGTCGACGTCGTGATGGTGTGCCTGCGCCTGCCCGCCGCCGACTGGCCCGAGCGGCTGCACGGGCTGAGCGGGTACCTGGTGCCCAAGCCCCACCAGCGCCTCGTGACCGCGGCGTCGTTCGGGTCGCAGAAGTGGGCCCACTGGCGACCGGGCGACGGCAGCCAGGTGGTGCGCGTGTCGCTCGGGCGCGACGGCCTGCCCGTCGACCACCTCGACGACGACGCGGCCGTGACGGCGGCGGTCGACGAGCTGGGGCGGCACCTCGACCTCGCCGTGCGACCGATCGAGGTCCGCGTCACCCGGTGGGCTGCTGCGTTCCCCCAGTACCGCCCGTACCACCGTGCCTGGGTCGACGCCGTGCGCGCCGCGCTGCCCGCGGGTGTGGTGGCGGGCGGCGCCAGCTTCGACGGGATCGGCATCCCGGCGTGCGTGCGCCAGGGGCGCCAGCTCGCCGAGAGCCTGCTCGAGCGGGCCCGGCCGTGAGAGACTGGGCGGCCGTGGCACCCCCTCGTCACACCCGTCGCCTCGTCGGCATCGGCCTCGTCGCCGTCGCGCTCGTCGCCGTCGCGGCGTGCAGCGGCAGCTCGGCCGACTCCACGCTGGTGGCCGACGTGCCCCGCGCCGAGGCGCCCACCACGACGGCGGCGCCCACCACCACCCGGCCGCGGCCCACCACGACCACCGCCCCCACCACGACGGTCGCCGAGACCACCACCACGGCGACCGCCACCACGGTCGCCGAGACCACCACGACCGCCCCGGCGCTGCCCCTCGGCATCCAGGCGACCCGGCCGATCGATCCACCGCTCGACGCCTACGCCCGCGAGCCGGTCGTCGAGATGGGGCGGATCATCATCCCGCGGCTCGGCGTCGACACGGTCATGTACTCGGGCATCCGCATGCCCACGCTCGACCGCGGTCCGGGCCACTGGCCCGGGAGCGCGCTGGCCGGTGAGGTGGGCAACGTGGTCGTCGCCGGCCACCGCACCAGCGCCAACCGGGTCTTCCGGTACATCGAGCAGCTCGAGCCCGGCGACGAGATCATCTTCGAGGACGCCCGCGGCCGCTTCGTGTACCGGGCCACCCGCACCGAGATCGTCGACCCCTACACCGGGCTCTGGATCATCGAGCCCACCGACACCCCGACGGTGACGCTGTTCGCGTGCCACCCGCCCGGGTCGGTGCGCCAGCGCATCGTGGTGTTCGGCGAGCTCGTCACGGCGTGAACCGCCTCGCTCGCCCGGCACTCGCTCTCCTCGGCGGGTGGCTCGTCGCCCTCTCGCTGCCGCCGTGGGGGTGGTGGCCGCTCGGCTTCGTCGGGGTGATCCTCCTCGAGACCTCGCTCGGCGAGCGCCCCACGGTGGGGCAGCGGGCCGCGATCGGCTTCGCGTTCGGGCTCGCCTGGATGGCGATGGGCATGGGTTGGATGTGGCAGCTCACGATCCCCGGCTACATCGCCGCCACGCTCGTGTTCGCCGGCTTCCACGCCGCCGCCGCCGCTGCGGCACCGGGTGGGCCGTGGCGGGCGATCGGGCGGCCGGCAGCGCACGCGCTGGTGGAGGCCGTGCGACTGTCGTTCCCGTTCGGCGGGGTGCCGCTCGCCACGATGGGCATCGCCCAGTCGGGCGGCCCGCTGCTCGGTGTCGCTCGGGTCGTGGGGGTCATCGGGATCACCTGGATCGTGTTCCAGGTGGGTGTCTCGCTGGCCGGCCCGTCGCCCTACGTGCCGGCGATGGTGCGGCGCCGCCGCCCCGGCGCGCGTGGCGACTGGCACGGCGTGCTGGGCCTCGCGGTGGTGGCCCTGATCGTGGTGGCGGCCGTCGTCGCACCCGACGGCGAGGCCACGGGCCGATCGCTCACCGTCGCCGCCGTGCAGGGTGGTGGCGAGCAGGGCACCCGGGCGATCGACGTGCCGTCCGAGATCGTCACCGAGCGCCACCTCGAGGCCACGCGCACGATCGAGCCCGCGCCCGAGCTCGACATGGTGCTGTGGCCCGAGAACGTGATCGACGTGGACGACGAGCCGTTCGAGGGCAGCGAGGATGCACGGCTCGTCGCGGCCGAGGCCGCCCGGCTCGGGGTGCCGCTCGTGGTGGGCATCACCGAGGACGCGGAGCAGACCGGCCGGGGCGAGCCCGGCCAGATCACCAACGCGCAGGTGGTCGTCACGCCCGACGGTGCCGTCACCAGCCGGTACGACAAGGTCCGCCGGGTCCCCTTCGGCGAGTACGTGCCCCTGCGCGGTCTGCTCGAGACGCTCGGCGCGCCGGTCGACCAGGTGCCCACCAACGCGGTGCCGGGCACCGGCCCGGCCGTGATCGAGCTCCCCGACGGCACGCCGATCGCGGTGGCGATCTCCTGGGAGATCTTCTTCGCCGGGCGGGTGCGCGAAGGGGTGAAGGCCGGCGGCGAGCTGATCGCGAACCCCACCAACGGCGCGAGCTACACGGGCACGATCGTCCAGACCCAGCAGGTCGCGTCGAGCCGGCTGCGGGCCGTCGAGACCGGCCGCGACCTCGTGCAGGTGTCGCCGACGGGCTTCAGCGCGTTCGTCGACCACGACGGCACGGTCGTCGAGCGCACGGCGGTGAGCGAGCAGCGGGTGATCACCGCCGAGGTCGAGCTGCGCACCGGTCGCACCTGGTACACGTCGCTCGGTGACGGCCCCCTGATCGCGGTCCTCGTGGTGGCGCTGGCGGCAGCGTGGTGGTTCGCCGCCGGCCGGCAGCGCTGGGCGTCACGTCTCGAGCAGCACGGTGACGGGCCCGTCGTTGACGAGCTCGACCCGCATGTCGGTGCGGAACCGGCCGGTCGCCACCACGGCTCCGCGTGAGCGCAGGGCGGCGACCACCGCCTCCACGAGCGGCTCCGCGTGCTCGGGGCGGGCCGCCGCGATCCAGCTCGGTCGGCGACCCTTCGACGTGTCGCCGTACAGCGTGAACTGGCTCACCACGAGCAGCTCGCCGCCCCGAGTCGCGAGCGACTCGTTCATGACGCCGTCGGCGTCGTCGAGGATCCGCAGGTTCCAGAGCTTGTCGGCGAGCCGCTCGGCCTGCGCCGGTCCGTCGGCGTGGGTGACCCCCACGAGCACGCACAGCCCCGGCCCGATCGACCCGACCACGGTGGGCACGCCCTCGTGCACCACCTCCACCGACGCTCGCACCACCCGCTGCACCACCGCACGCACGACGGCCACCGTACCGCCGCTCCCCCCTCGCCCTCTCCTCCGGTTCGGGCGGCCGCTGCCACCACCTGTGATGGCAGCTGCAGCCCGGACTCCCGGGACGGTGCCAGGCTGGTGGGGTGATCGAGCTGGTGGCCGGATCGGCGACGTGCACGGTGGCGCCCGAGCTGGGCGGGCGGCTCGCGTCGCTCCGGGTCGAGGGTCGCGAGCTGCTGATCGGGGGCGATGCCGATGCATCGCCGATGCAGTGGGGCTCGTACCCGATGGCGCCGTGGGCCGGTCGGGTCCGCCACGGTCGCTTCCGGTTCGAGGGCATCGAGCACCGGCTGGCGCTCGGGCTCCCACCGCACGCGATCCACGGCACCACCTACCTCGTGCCGTGGGAGGTCGTGCGCCGCGACGGCGCCTCGTGCGAGCTGCGCCGCGAGCTCGACTGGGAGCTCGGCGGCGTCGCCACCCAGCGGATCGAGATCGCCGACGACCACCTCCGGTGCGAGCTCGCCGTCACCGCCGGCGACCGGGCGATGCCCGCCGAGATCGGCTGGCATCCCTGGTTCGTGCGACCGACGTCGTTCACGTTCCACCCCATCGCCCGGTACCGGCGCGACGAGGAGCACATCGCGACCTCCGAGCTCGTCGCCCCCGGCCCCGGGCCCTGGGACGACTGCTTCGTGAACGTGCGCCCGGTCGTCCTGCACCACGAGGGGCTCGACGTCGAGCTCACCTCCGACTGCATCGACTGGGTCGTGTACGACGAGCCGGAGCACGCGGTGTGCGTCGAGCCCCAGTCGGGCCCGCCGGATGCGTTCACCCTCCGGCCCCGCCGAGTGGCCCCTGGTGGGACGCTGCGCCGCTGGTACCGGATCGGGTGGCGTCGATAGCCTCTCCCGGATGCCCGCCCCCGCCGGTCCCGACCCGGACGCGCCGCTCTCGATCGCGTACCTCACCTATCGGGGCAAGCCGCACGTCGGTGGCCAGGGCGTGTACACCCGCCACCTCACCAAGGCCCTCGTCGACCTCGGGCACACGGTCGAGGTGCTCGGCGGCCAGCCCTACCCGGTGCTCGACGAGCGGGTGCCGCTCACGAAGCTGCCGAGCCTCGACCTCTTCAACGACCACTACCCGGGTCGGCCGCCCGCCATCTGGGAGCTGCGGACCAAGGAGGACTGGGCCGAGGCCGGCCTGTTCCTCACCGGGGTGTTCCCCGAGCCGTGGGCGTTCAGCGCCCGGGCGTACCGGCACCTGAAGGACCGGGTCCGCGAGTTCGATCTCGTCCACGACAACCAGTGCCTCGGCACCGGGATCCTGAAGCTCGAAGAGCTCATCCCCACGATCGTCACACTGCACCACCCCATCACCAAGGACCGCGAGCTCGAGATGAGCCACGCGCCGAACTGGTTCAAGCGCTGGTCCGTGGGCCGCTGGTACGGGTTCGTCGGCATGCAGGGGCGCGTCGCGAGCCGCATGCCCCGCATCGTCGTGGTGAGCGAGAACTCGATCAACGACATCGAGGCCGACATGGGCGTCGAGCGCGACCGCATGCGGCTCGTCCCGGTCGGCGTCGACCCCGACCTGTTCCGGCCGGTCCCGGGCGTGACCCGGATCCCGGGCCGCCTCCTCACCACGGCCTCGGCCGACGTGGCGCTCAAGGGGCTGAGCTACCTGCTCGAGGCGATGGCCAAGCTCCGCACCGAGCGCGACGTCACGCTCACGATCATCGGCAAGCCGCGGCCCGGCAAGTCGATGGACCTCATCGAGCGGCTCGGTCTGCTGCCCCACATCCAGTTCGTGTCCGGCGTGCCCGACGAGCGCATCGTCGAGCTCTACTCCGAGGCCGAGCTCGCCGTCGTCCCCAGCCTCTACGAGGGCTTCAGCCTCCCGGCGATCGAGGCGATGTGCTCGGGCACGCCCCTCGTCGCCACCGACGGCGGCGCCCTCCCCGAGGTCACCGGCGCCGACGGCGAGACCGTCCTGCAGTGCCGTGCGGGCGACGTCGACTCGCTCGCCGCGGCGATCCGGCGCGGGCTCGACGACCCCGACCTGCGCGCCCGGGTCGGCGCAGCGGGGCGCCAGCGCGTGCTCGACCGCTGGACCTGGACGCGCTGCGCCCAGCAGACGGTCGAGCAGTACCGCGAGGTGCTGGCGATGCCGGCCAACGTCGACAAGCTGCGGCGGAACGGGCGGATCTGAGTGCTCACGATCCGGTTCGACCGGCTCGGCCTGCGGCCGGGCGACCGCGTGCTCGACGTCGGCGCCGGCTTCGGCCGGCATGCGTTCGAGGTGGCGCGCCGGGGTGCCCGGGTCGTCGCGCTCGACTACGCCGACGACGAGGTGGTGCAGACCCGAGCCACCATCGGCGGCATGGTCGACGCCGGCGAGATCTCGCTCGACCGCTGGCTCGGCGGGGTGCGCGGCGACGCCACGCGGCTCCCCTTCGCCACCGGTTCGTTCGACGCGGTCATCACCTCGGAGGTGCTCGAGCACATCCAGGACGACGTGGCCGCGATCGCCGAGATGGTGCGGGTGCTGCGGCCCGGCGGTACGTTCGCCGCGACGGTGCCGTCGTGGCTCCCCGAGAAGGTGAACTGGATGCTGTCCGACGAGTACCACGCACCGGCGGCACCCGGCGGGCACGTCCGGATCTACTCGGCCACCGAGCTCAAGGCGAAGCTGCGCGCCGCCGGCCTCACGGTCACCGGCAGCCACCACGCCCACGCCCTGCACTCGCCGTACTGGTGGCTCAAGTGCGCCGTCGGGCCGCGCAACGACGACCACCCGCTGGTGGCCCGCTACCGGCGCTTCCTCGAGTGGGACATCGTCGAGCAGCCCCGCAGCACCGCGCTCGCCGAGCGCGTGCTGGCACCGGTGCTCGGCAAGAGCTACGTGATCTACGCCCAGCACGCCGGTGTGGCCCAGACGGTGGCGGCATGAGCGACATCCCGCACATCGACGGCGTGCTCACGGCCGACGAGGTGATCGCCACCGCCGAGCACCTCGCGTCGCTGCAGCTGCCGAGCGGGATGATCCCGTGGTTCCCCGGCGGGCACTGCGATCCGTGGAACCACGTCGAGACCACGATGGCGCTCGACGTCGCCGGCTTCCACGCCGAGGCCGAGCGAGGCTACGAGTGGCTCGCCGACATCCAGCGGCCCGACGGCAGCTGGCACAACTACTACCGGTCGGATGGCACGGTGGAGGAGGCCAAGCTCGACACCAACGTGTGCGCGTACATCGCCACGGGCGTCTGGCACCACTGGCGCTGCACCTGGGACCGCAGCTTCCTCGACAACCTGTGGCCCACGGTCGAGCGCGCCCTCGACTGGGTGCTCGACCACCGCCGGCCCGACGGGACGATCCTGTGGGCGGTCGAGCCCGACGAGCGGCCCTGGGACTACGCGCTGCTCACCGGGTCCGCCAGCATCCAGCACGCCCTCCGGTGCGGTGCGGCCGCCGGGCTCGCCATCGGCGACGCACGACCCGACTGGGTCGAGGCCGCCGACCACCTGTGCCGCATGGTGGCCCACCGTCCCGACGTGTTCGAGCCCAAGGACCGCTGGGCGATGGACTGGTACTACCCGGTCCTCACCGGCACGCTCGTGGGCGAGGCCGCCGAGGCCCGCCTCGCCGCCGGCTGGCCGACGTTCGTGATGGAGGGCCTCGGCATCCGGTGCGTGAGCGACGAGCCGTGGGTCACGGCCTCGGAGACGGCCGAGTGCTCGCTCACCCACGCCGTGGCGGGCGAGACCGACCGGGCGATCGACCTGCTGTCGTGGACCCGTCGGCACCGGCTCGACGACGGCTCCTACATCACGGGCATCGTGTACCCCCGCGAGGAGTGGTTCCCGACGGGCGAGCACAGCTCGTACACGGCCGCCGCCGTCATCCTCGCGGCCGATGCGATCACCGGCGCCTCCCCGGCCGCAGACGTGTTCGTGCCCCGTCATACACTCGCCTGATGGCGTCGCGCTTCCTGCGGAGCGGGTTCTCCCGCACCGTGTTCAGCATCTGGAGCTGGTTCGTGCTCGGGGTGCTGGTGCTCCTCTGGCTCCCGATGGTCGCCGTCGTGCGACTCGTCACGGCGCCGTTCGACCCGGGTCGCTACCACGCCGGTCTGCTGTTCCGGAAGCTCGCCGTCGTCCACCAGAAGCTCACCCCGCTCTGGCGGTTCCGGGTGGTGGGCGAGGTGCCGCCCGACCCGCGCCGGCCGTACGTGGTGGTCGCGAACCACGAGTCGTTCGTCGACATCCTGCTCATCTCCCACCTGCCGATGGAGATGAAGTGGCTCAGCAAGGTCGAGATCTTCAAGATCCCCGTCGTCGGGTGGCTCATGTCGCTCGCCGGCGACATCAAGCTCACCCGCGGCGACCGCAAGAGCATCGTCCTCGCGCTGCGCGAGTGCCGCGACCGACTCGACAAGAAGGTGTCGGTGATGGTGTTCCCCGAGGGCACCCGCTCGGCTTCGGGTGAGCTCGGACCGTTCAAGGACGGCGCGTTCGCGATTGCGATCGAGGCGGGCGTGCCGATCCTCCCGCTCGTGGTGCACGGCGCGCGCACGGCGCTCGTGAAGCACGACTGGCGCCTCGGCGTCTCGGAGGCCGAGGTGCACATCCTCGAGCCCATCAGCACCGAGGGCCTCACGCGCGCCGACGTCGCCGACCTCCGCGATCGCACCCGGGCGCTCATCGCGGCCGAGCTCGACCGGATGCGCGCCACGATCCCCGGCTGACCGGCGAGCCGCATGGCGCTCCGACTCCGCATCCCGGCCGGGATCGTCGCCGCGTCGGTCGTGAGCACGGTGGTGTTCAGCGCGACGCCGTTCCTCGTGAAGGCGGTCGCCGACGACTTCGGCGTCGGGGTGGGCGCGGCCGGTGCGCTCTCCACCGTGCAGCTCGGCGGGTTCGTGGTGGCGAGCTGGTTCGCCGGTCGCTACCTCCGGCCACGCCGCCGGATCCTCACCACCGCGGCCGTGCTCGGTGTCGTGGCCAACCTGCACGCGGCGCTCACGCCGTGGTTCGTTGGGCTCGCCATCGACCGGTTCGCCTCGGGGGTGTCGCTCGGGCTCGTGGCGTGGATCTCGTGGGCCGAGGTGTTCGGCGACGACGAGCGCGTCGGCGACGTGGCCGTGATCGGCCCGATCGTCGGCATGCTGGCGTCACCGGCGATCGCCGTCCTGCTCGACGGCCAGGGCACGAGCGCGCTGTTCGCGGCGCTCGCGGTGCTCAACCTGGTGCCGCTCGCGTTCGTGCGCGGCACGCGGTTCGATCGTGCCGCCGCGCCGAAGCGCAAGCGCCATCGTCCGGCACGCTCGGCCATGGCGGTGCTGGCGTGCCTCGGCGCCCTCACGTTCGGCGGGTCGGCGGTGTTCGTGTTCGCCGGCTCGATCGGTGCCGACCTGGTCGGCATGGCCCCGCTCGCGGTGTCGCTGGCGTTCAGCGCGAACTCGATCGCGGGCGTGCCCACCGCACGCTTCCGGGGTGAGCGCCGCCTCGCCGGGCTGTTCATGGCGATCACGGGTGTCGCAGCAGTCACGATCGGCGTCGTGCACCACCCGGTGGCGTTCTGGATCGCGATGATCGCCTGGGGAGCGGCGTTCTGGATGGGCATCCCGGGCGCGTTCTCGCTGCTGGCGTCGCGGTCGCTGCGCCCCGACGAGCGCGCCGGCGATGCGCAGTCGGTGATGGCGCTCGGCCGCGTGTTCGGCCCGCTCATGGGAGGGCTGCTGTACGACGGCACGTCGTCGACGACGCTCGGCCTGGTCGGCGGCGGGATCATGCTCGCCGCCTCGGCGGCGCTGCTCTACGTCGAGTGGCGGATCCGCCCGATGAGCTTCGACGTCCCGGCGGCGGTGCTCACCCGCTGGCGCACCGACCCGGTCAAGGACGCCCGATGAGGGCGCCGCGTCTCAGGACGCCCGATGAGGGCGCCGCATCTCAGGACGCCCGATGAGGGCGCGTCAGTCGACGCGCTCGAGGATGCGGAGCGAGCCCGTGGCCGATGCCAGCCGGAACCGCCCGCTCTCGAGCGCCGGCACGA
>JALOLG010000270.1 GCA_025456105.1 Ilumatobacteraceae bacterium
AGCCGGCGCCACGGCTCGGTCGAGCTCGGTCTCTCGCCCCGGGCCACGCTGCAGCTCGCTGCGGCCACTCGGGCGCGCGCGGCCGGCGCCGGCCGCGACTTCGCCACCCCCGACGACGTGAAGGCCGTCGCGGTCCCCGTCCTCTCGCACCGCCTGGTGCTGCGCACCGACCAGGGGGCGCGCACCACGGCGGCCGACGTGATCAACGAGCTGCTCACCGCCGTGCCCGTGCCCGGGAGCGGGTGAACCGTGCCCACGCGTGGCGGCCTGGTGATCGCGGCCGGCGCGGCCGCGGCCATCGTGATCGGGCGTGCGTTCGGGCTCATCGAGCTGTTCGTCATCGGCGTGGGGTGCGCCACCGCGATCGTGCTCGCCCTGCTCGTCGTCCACCTCCGGCGGCCGCACCTGCGCCTCGAGCGGTGGATCCACCCCGCCGTGCTCACGGTGGGCGACGACGGTCGCGTCGACGTGATCGTCCACGGCACCGGCCGCTTCAGCTCACCGCCCGTCCGCCTCAGCGACACGGTGGGCACGAGCGGCGTCGCCCGCATCGCGGTCGGGGCGCTGCGCCCCGGCGAGCGCGTGGCGGCCGCGTACCGCATCCCGGCGCACCGGCGAGGCGTGCTGGTGCTCGGCCCCCTCGAGGTCGAGCGCCGCGACCTGCTGGGCCTGGCGCGCACCACCTCGATCGGTGCCGGCGCGACCGAGGTGATGGTGGCACCGCGTGCCGTCGAGCTCGCCATGCCCCGCCTCGGCCAGGGCGCGCTGGGTCGCCAGCTGCTCGCCCAGGCCCGGCGCCTGGGCCCCGGTGACTTCCACAGCCTGCGCGACTACGTGGCCGGTGACGAGCTGCGCAGCATCCACTGGCGCGCCTCGGCCCGGTCCGACGAGCTCAAGGTGCGCCAGCACACCACCGAGGGCATCCGGCGGTGCCTCGTGGTGCTCGATCGCGACCGCAAGGTGTACGACACGAGCCTGCCCGAGCTCGACGAGGCCTTCGAGCGGGCGATCGTCGCCGCCGCGAGCCTCGCCGAGGCCGGCGATCGCGCCGGGCTCGCGACCCGCTTCGTCACCAGCGGCGGCATCGACCTGCGCGGGCCCGACGTGGCCGCGGCCACCCTGCGGCTGCTCGCCCGGGTCCAGCCCGGCGATGCGCTCGGCGACCTGGCGCGCGACCCCGGTGACGGGCTCGGGCTGGTCGTGGTGATCACGGCGTCGCCCACCACCCCGGCCTGGCGAGCAGCCGAGCAGCTGCTCGATCCGGCCACGGTGCGGGTCGGGGTGTTCACCGGTCGTGCCGGCGACGACCGGCTCGCCGTGGGCGCCACGAGCGTCGAGACGTTCCGCCTCGGCTGGAACCGCCTCGCCGGGCACGACCTCCAACGCCGACCGGTGGGCGCGGTGGCATCGTGACCACGCGGTCGCCGGTCGTGCCCGAGGTGCTCGCGTCGCTGGCGCTCACGGCGTTCTCGATCGCCGTCGCCGCCGGCTTCGCGCGGGTCTTCACGGGCTGGGACTTCCTCCCCGGCCTCGTGGCCATCGCCGTGGTGGGCCACCTGCTGGCGCTGGCCTTCCGGCGCATCGGCGTCACGGCGTGGGTCGCGGTCCCGGTGACCGCGCTCGTGCTCGGGGTGCTGGTGCTGTGGCAGAACTACGGCGGGTCGTTCGCCGGGATCGTGCCCACCGGCGAGACGTGGCGGCTGCTCGACCTCGACCTCGGGCTGGTGCGCGAGCAGTTCCCCACCACCGTCGCGCCGGTGGTGCACGAGGCCGGCTGGGCCACCATCGCCGGGGCGTCGATCGCCCTGGTCGTGCTGCTCTCCGACGTGCTGGCGTTCGGGGCCCGCACCACCGGCGAGGCGCTCGTGCCCGGCGGCCTGCTCTACGTCTTCGTCGCCGCGCTGGGCTACGACCGGTCGCGCATCGGGCTCACGGTGCTGCTCGTGGCAGCAGCCGTCGTCGCCGCGGTCGCGCTGCGTGCCGCACACCGTGCCGGCACCGAGACCGTGCTCACGCCCGCGGCGGCGCGCCGGTGGTGGGCGGTCCCCGGTGCCATCGGCTGCGCGGCGCTCGTGGCGCTCACCGCCGGCGTGCTCGGCCCCGAGGTGCCCGGTGCCGACGCCGAGCCCTGGATCGACACCCGCGGCCGCTCGGGCGGGGTCACCGAGGTGGTGAGCCCGCTGGTCGACATCCGGTCGCGACTCGTCAACCAGTCGAACCTCGAGGTGTTCCGGATGGGCGCCACGGAGCCGTCGTACTGGCGCGTCACCGCGCTCCCCCAGTACGACGGGCTCACGTTCAGCCTCCCCGACCGACCCCTGGTGCGCGCCGAGGGCGCGCTGTCGCCCGACCGGCCCGATGCCGCCGAGATCCGCCAGGAGCTCGAGATCGTCGAGCTGGGCGGTCAGCTGATCCCGGCGGCCGCCGACCCGATCGCCGCCGACGGGTCACCGTCGCTGCGCTGGAACCCGGACACCTCGACCCTCGTCCTCGTGGGCGACCCGGTCGAGCGCGGCGACCGGTTCACGATCGTGTCGCTGTCGCCGCGGGTCTCCCCCGAGCAGCTCGCCGCGGCCACCTCGATCGCCGTCCCCGACCCGATCCACCTCGAGCTGCCCGACGACCTGCCGCCCGTGGTGGCCGAGACGGCCGCGGCGGTCACCGCAGGCGCCACGAACGGCTACCAGGCGGCGCTCGCCCTGCAGGACTTCCTCCGCACGTTCACCTACAGCCTCGAGGTGCCGGCGGGCCACGGCAACGACGCGATGGAGGTCTTCTTCCGCGACCGGGTGGGCTACTGCGAGCAGTTCTCGGCCGCCTTCGCCGCGATGGCCCGCACGGTGGGCCTGCCGTCGCGAGTCGCGGTCGGCTACACCTACGGCCTCCAGCAGCCCGACGGGCGCTACTCCGTGCTCGGCAAGAACGCGCACGCGTGGCCGGAGGTGTGGTTCGACGGCATCGGGTGGGTGCCGTTCGAGCCCACACCTGGCCGTGGGGCACCCGGCACCGAGCAGTTCACGGGCGTCGCCCCGGCGCAGGAGGACGAGCCGCTGCAGCCCGGCGAGGCCGACCCGGCCGAACCCGCTGCGCCCACCACCACCGTGCCGGCCGGACCCCGCGACCCCACCGACCCGTTCGCTGGCCTCGAGGAGGACCAGCTCGTCCCGCCGCCCGACGCCGAGTCCCCCACCGCGTCCTCGTCGGGCGGGTCGGCGTGGCGAGTCGCCGCCGTGCTGGCGGTGGTGGCGGTGCTGATCGCCGCCCCGGCCGTGGCACGGCGGCTGGCACGGCGCCGAGGCACCCGCGGCGACGCGCAGCGCCGGGTGCTCGCGTCGTGGCGGCGCGCGGTGCGGGCGGCTCGTGCGGTCGGCGTCGACGGCGCGCCCGGCATGACGGTGCGCGAGTGGGCGGCGGCCACCTCGTCGGCGCTCCCCATCGCGGCCCGGCCGATGCGCGAGCTGGCGACCACGGTGGAGGTCGTGCTGTACGCACCGCCGGACACGCTCGACCTCGACCGCCGCGACTGGAAGGGGATCGACGTCGGGCAGGAGAGCGCCGCGCTGGCGCACCAGGTGGAGCAGATCGCCGTCGACTCCCTGGGCCCGCGGGAGCGCCTGATCCGCTACTTCACGGTGTGGAGCTGACGAGACCTCACTCGTCGTCGCTGCGAGTCGACCGGCGGGCACCGCCGAGCC
>JALOLG010000271.1 GCA_025456105.1 Ilumatobacteraceae bacterium
GTGCTGATCGACATCGCTCGCCAGCTCGGTCTCGCGCTGCACAACGTGCGCCTCGACAACGCGCTCCAGGCGAGCCTCGACGACCTCCGGTCGGCGAACGACGAGCTGGTGGCGTCGCGGGCGCGCATCGTCGCGGCCACCGACGAGAGCCGTCGGCGGATCGAGCGCAACCTGCACGACGGCGCGCAGCAGCACCTCGTCGCCCTCGCCGTCAAGGTGGGGCTCGTCCGCCAGCTCCTCGAGGCCGATCCGGAGACGGCGACGGCGATGCTCGACGAGCTCCGCGGTGACGTCCAGGCCACGCTGACCGAGCTCCGCGAGCTCGCCCACGGCATCTACCCGCCACGGCTGCGCGACCGTGGGCTGGCCGATGCGCTGGGGGCTGCGGCGGATCGATGCCCGCTCCCGGCGGCCGTCCACGCGGACGGCATCGGTCGCTACGGCCCCGACATCGAGACGGCGGTGTACTTCTGCTGCGTCGAAGCCATCCAGAACTCCGCGAAGCACGCGGGAGACGGTGCCTCGCTCTCCATCCGACTGGCCGAGCACGACGGATCGCTCATGTTCGAGGTCGCCGACGACGGCGTTGGGTTCGACGTCGCACAGGTGGCCGAGAGCCACGGCTTCGTCAACATGCGCGACCGTCTCGGGGCGTTCGCCGGCGCACTCGAGCTGGTCAGCTCCCCGGGCGCCGGCGCCACAGTGCGGGGTCGGGTCCCGCTGCCGTGACCACGTACGACGCCGTCGTCGTCGGCTCGGGGCCGAACGGGCTCGTCGCCGCGATCGAGATCGCTCGCGCGGGTCGCTCCGTGCTGGTCGTCGAGGGCGCACCGATCGTCGGGGGTGGGCTGCGGACCGAGGAGCTCACCGCACCCGGGTACCGCCACGACGTCTGCTCCTCGATCCACCCGCTGGGGGTCGCGTCGCCGGCGATGCGCGGACTCGGCCTCGAGGAGCACGGCGTACGGTGGGTCCAGCCGGACGCGCCGCTCGCCCATCCGCTGCCCGACGGGCGGGCGGCGATCCTCGAGCGGTCGCTCGCCGCGACGGCCGACCGGCTCGGTCCCGACGGTGGGCGTTGGACGCGGCTGCTGCGCACCGTCACGCGACCCGGCCCGACGCTCGTCGACGCCCTGCTCGACCCGCTGTCGGTGCCGCGCCACCCGATCGACCTCGCCCGCTACGGCGTGGTCGGCATCCGTGGCGCGCAGTCGGTGGCCGCAGGGTTCGAGGGCGCGGAGGCCGCGGCGCTGCTCGCCGGTCTCGCCGGACACTCGATCCAGCGCCTCGACGCGCCGGCCACCGCCGGCTTCGGCCTGCTGCTCGGCGGGTTGGCCCACCTCGTCGGGTGGCCGCTCGCGGCCGGGGGCTCGCAAACGATCGCCGATGCGCTGGTCGCCATCCTCCGCTCGCACGGCGGTGAGGTGGTCACCGATCGCTGGATCGCGTCCGTCGACGACCTCCCACCGTCGCGCGTGGTGCTGGCCGACACGTCACCGGGCGCGCTCGTCGGGATCCTCGGCGACCGGCTGCCCTCGCGGTACGTCTCGCGGGTCGGACGCTTCCGACACGGACCCGGCGTGTTCAAGGTCGACTGGGCGCTCGACGGGCCCGTTCCCTGGTCCCACCCGGAGGTGTCGCGTGCCGCGACCGTCCACGTGGGTGGGACCCTCGGGGAGATCGTCGCCGCGGAGGCCGAGGTCGCGGCCGGCAGGCACCCGGAGCGACCGTTCGTGCTCGTTGCCCAGACGAGCCTGTTCGACGCCAGTCGAGCGCCCACCGGCCGTCACACGCTCTGGGGCTACTGCCACGTGCCCAACGGATCGACGGTCGACATGACCGACCGGATCGAGGCGCAGATCGAGCGCTTCGCGCCCGGGTTCCGGGATCGGATCGTCGCGAGGCACGCGATGGACACCACTGCGGTCGAGGCACACGACCCGAACTACGTGGGTGGCGACATCAACGGCGGTGCAGCCGACCTGCGCCAGATCGCGCTCCGCCCGGTGCCGTCGTTGCGGCCCTGGATCGTCCCCGTCGACGGGTGGTACCTGTGCTCCTCGTCCACGCCACCCGGCGGCGGGGTGCACGGCATGTGCGGGTGGCGGGCCGCGCGATCGGCGCTCGGCCGGGAGCTGCGATGAGCGTCCGTGCGGTGGCGATGCTGGCTCGGGCGCCCCTCCGCGGTGAGCGAGGGCGCACGGCGGCCGTGGTGTGCCTCGTCGCGGTCGTGTCAGCGGCAGTGCTCGCATCGCTCATCGGCCTCCACCGCACCTCGACGGCGGTCGAACGTGCCACGGCGGCGTTCGGTGGCGACTGGGACGCGATCGTCCAGCAGACCGGGCCGCCTGCCACCGATCGGCTCCGCTCGCTGCCGATCGTGGCAGAGGCCGGTGGCATCACCTTCGCGTTCGCGTTCCCCGAGGACTTCCCGAGCGGTGTCAACCCCTTCGCCGGGTCGGTCGACAGCCCCTACTTCGACTGGATCGTGGAGGGGCGCTCGCCCGATCCGGTCGTCGCGGGCGAGTTCGTCGCCAACCGCGGCTTCCTCGAGCTCACCGGGGTCGAGGTGGGCGACCGTGTCCCGTTCCGCTACCTGGACGACAGCGAGCTGGCCGGGGTCGTCGATGCGACGGTCGGCTCGCCCCTCATCGGCACGCTCGTCGGTGTGGTCGGCGGACCCGGCGAGCTCGAGAACCCGGCTCCGACGGTCATCTTCTCGCCGGCGTTCCTCGATCTCGACGTCGCGGTCGTCGCCACCATCACGGCGGTCCGGCTCGAGTCGGGGGCGACTCTCGAGGAGCTGCGCAGCGAGGTCGAGGCCATCGAGGGCATCGACGACCGGTTCCTGGCCTCGGGCGAGGTGGTCGGCCCGGCGACCCGGACGTCCGTGCGCCTCCAGACCACTGCGGTCTCCATCGTGGCCGCGCTGATGTCGGTGGCGGGGGTGGCCACCGTGGTGCAGCTGCTGCGCCGCCATCGCGCCCGGCGCGAGCACGAGGTGGGCATCGTGCGGTCGCTCGGGCTCACGTGGGGGGAGCACGTCGCGGTCGAGACGTGGTGGTCGGCCGGGGTGACCGCGGCCGGCGCTGCGGTCGGCGCGGTGCTCGCGCTGCCGCTCTCGCTCGTGTTCCCGGTCGGCTTCGTCCGCCGGCTCGACCCCGACGTCGGGTCGGTCGTCGCGCCGTGGTGGCTGCCCGTGTCGGGCGCCGTCGCCATGGTGGCGGTCGTCGCCATGACCGTGGCGACCCTCGTCCGGCTCGATCGACGACGTCGACCACGTCGCAGCGGACCGAGCGCGGCGACGACGCGGCTCCGGATCGGGAGCCCGGCTGCCGTCGGTGCTCGCGCGGTGCTGGCGCCGACCGGTCGCCGTCCGTTGCCGTCGCTGATCGCGATCGGCCTGTGCCTCACGGGCGTCGTCGGCGGGCTGCTGTTCTGGTCGAGCCTCGGCCGGTTGGTCGACGACGCCGCTCGGTGGGGCGAGTCGTGGGACTACCTGGTCGACTCGTCCTTCCTCGAGCGGCCCATCGATGCGGCTGCTGCGGCCGACGACCCTGCACTTGCAGCGGCGACGGTGATGGCCGACGCCCAGGCGGTCGTCGACGGCCGTGACGTCGAGCTGATCGCCGTCGATCCGGTGCGCGGCGAGCTGCTGCCGGTCGTGCTCGCCGGCCGGATGCCGGAGGGCGA
>JALOLG010000272.1 GCA_025456105.1 Ilumatobacteraceae bacterium
CCGACAGCGCGTAGCCGATCAGCCGGAGCGGGAACACGAGCAGCGAGAACAGGAAGATGGCGCTGGCGAGCTGCCCCACGGTGAGGGCACCCGCGTCGACGCGGTACGTGCCGATCACGACGATCGCCACGTTGCCCCATCCCGGCAGCAGCTCGAGCAGCGCCTCGAACCACGAGCGGATCCGCACTGCGACCACCCGCTCGTCGCGCACGCCTCCCGCCAGCGACGCGAGCCGCTGGGTCTCGCGCTCCTCGGCGCCGTAGGCCTTCACCAGCTGGACCGCATCGAAGCTCTCGAGCACGCCCGCCGAGAACCTCCCCAGGCGATCCTGGGCGGCGTCGAAGTGCGCTTCCACCCGGTGCTGGTACACGATGTTCGTGACGATCAGCACCGGGAACAGCACCACCGCGACCAGGCCGATCCACGGGTCGGTGAGGAGCAGCCAGGCGGTGGAGACCAGCACCATCAGCACCGTCGAGGTGGCGAACGGGATCGGGGCCAGCACCGCCACCGTCGCCTCGACGTCGACGCCGGCGCGCGCCACGAGGTCGCCGTCGGCGTAGCGCTGGTGCCAGGTCGTCGGCTGGTCGATGAGCCGGTCGACCACGCCGTCGGTGAAGGTCTGCGCGACGCGCCACTGGGTGATCCCGGCGTACGAGCGCCGCACGACCACGCCGATCGCTCGGACGACGCCGATCGAGATGATCAGCACGACCGCCGTGACGACGGCAGAGGTGGCGACCGATCCCTCCTCGAAGCGGGGCAGCACCACCTCGTCGATGGCCCAGCGGATCGCGAAGCTCGACGCCACGGTGCACAGCGCGAACAGGGCGGCGCCCGACACCGCGATCACGAACGGGCGCGGGTGCATGCGCACCATCGACGCGATCAGCCGCAGCCCCTCGCGGGCGCGACCGGGTCGACGGGTGCTGCTGGCCACCGGGCGTTTCTACCAGGGTGCCCCACCGTTAGCGTCCGGGGTTGTCATGGAGCCTCTCGACCTCGGTCTGCTCGTGCTGCGCGTGGTGTTCGGCGTGTTCCTCGCGCTCCACGGGGCCAACAAGGTCCGGGGCGGCCTCGACGGCGTGGCGGGCTGGTTCGGCTCGATCGGCATGCGCGCACCGCGCCTCCAGGCCCGCGCCGCCGCAGGCGCCGAGATCGGCGCCGGGTTGCTCTTCGCCGTCGGGCTGCTCACCCCGCTCGCCGCGGCCGGGATCGTCGGGACGATGACGGTCGCCACCTGGGCGGCGCATCGCATGAACGGCTTCTTCATCTTCAACGAGGGGCAGGGCTGGGAGTACACGGTGTCGATCGCCGCCGCGGCGTTCGCAGTCGGGACGATCGGTCCGGGCACCATCAGCCTCGACCACGCACTCGACCTCACCGTGGAGGGCTGGACCGGCGCGTGGATCGCCGGCGGGCTCGGACTCGCCGCCGGCATCGCGCAGCTGGCGCTCTTCTACCGACCCGGACGGCCATCGTGAGCGCGCCCGTGGAAGCCGCCTCGCCCCCGTCACGGCTCGGCCGCATCGCCGTCGTCACCATCGTCCTGGCGGGCGCGGCGTTCTGGACGTGGGCGCTGTTCTTCGCCTCCAAGGAGGCGGTCAACAAGATCGACGACCGAGCCTGGGCCGCCCGGGCGCAGGCGATCTGCGAGCAGACCGCGGCCGAGCGCGAGGCGCTGGCCGACTACTCCGAGCTCGACATCGACGACCCCGACCAGCTCGCCCGGCGGGCAGCCCTCGTCGACACGGCCACCGACGGGCTGACGGCCATGCTCGACGAGATCGAGGCGGTCGCGCCGGCCGACGAGAAGGGCCGGGCGATCGTGCCCGACTGGATCGCCGACTACCGGCGCTACCTCGAGGACCGACGGGAGTACACCGAGACGCTGCGCGGCGGCGAGAACGTCGACTTCCTCGAGACGGAGGCGAACGGCATCCCCGTCAGCGAGCGCCTCGAGACGTTCGCCGGCGACAACGAGATGCCGGCGTGCGCGCCACCCCGCGACCTCGTCACCTGATCGGCCGGGCCGGTGCGCCCACGGCCACGCAGTGATCGGGCAGCACGCCGGTGACGACGCTGTTGGCGCCCACCACGACGTGCCGACCGATCTGCGCGCCGGGCAGCACCACCGTGCCGTGACCGAGCCAGGAGCCGTCGCCGATCGACACCGGGCGCTCCGGCTGGACCTGCTCGGAGATCGGCAGGTCGGGGTCGTCGTAGCCGTGGTTCTGGTCGGTGATGTACACGTGGTGACCCGTCCAGACGTCGTCGCCGATCTCGATGCGGAGGTGGCCGACGATCCCGCTCCCCCGCCCGATGAGGCAGCGATCGCCGATCGAGACGACGGGGTCGGTGATGCACTGCTGACCGGGCACCATGCCCGCCGACAGCGTGACCCCCGGCCCGATCATGGTGTGCGCCCCGATCCGGATGTAGCGCACGTTCATGAGGGTGTTGCTGGGGAAGCAGATGACGCTGCCCTCGCCGAAGGCACCGAACGCCCGGCCGCGCCGGCTGCGGGGCCCGATGGCACCGAGCTCGACGGCCGCTTCCCACGCCCCGTTGACCAGCTCGCCCCCGAGCCACTTGACGCGCGCCCGAGCCCGGTTCAGCGGCGTGTCGGGACGCCGCGGCCGGGTCAGCACGACCGGTCCTCGGCCACGAGCTCCACGGCGGCGGCGGACGTGACCGAGGAGGCGGCATCGCTCTGCTCCTCGAGCCAGTCGATCACGCCGGTCAGCACGATCGCCAGCACCACCGCGTTGAACACGGCGTGGGCCACGATCGTGGGTCCGATGCGGCGGAAGAGGTACGCGGCGATCCCGAACGCCACGCCCACGCCCGACAGGATCGCGACGAGGCCCACGTTGCCGGTGCCGCGCACCGGGTCGATGTGCGCCAGCCCGAACAGCACCCCTTGCAGCAGCACCGCTGGCACCGCCGACATGCGCGACAGCAACCCGCGCAGCACCACACCGCGGAAGACGATCTCCTCGACGAAGGGCGCAGCGATCACGGCGGTGACCAGCAGCGACACCACGTAGCCCCGATCGGCCTGCAGCTCGCCGACCCCCTCGGTGTTGCTGCTCGTGGGCACGTCGAGCAGGAGCACGATCGCGGCCACGAGGATCTGGCTCGCGATCGCCCCGAGCCACACGAGCGGACCCCAGCCCAGGTCCGACCAGCGGAACCGCAACCCCACGTCGGGGCCGAGCCGCCCGGTGCCCCATCGCCGGCTGACGTAGCGGCACCACGCCAACGAGGGCCCGTAGCCGACGGTGGCGAGGATCGCCACGTACACGACGATCGGCCACTCGCGCCCGGCCAGGGCGTCGATCAGGAGCCGCCCACCCACCAGCGACACCACGAGGATCGCGATCGCACCGACGGCGCTGACCAGCGGCAGCGTCGGGTGGGCTGGTCGTGTCGAGTCGAGCACCGTCTGGGGCTCGGCCCACGTGCGACCGTCGAAGTACCGGGGCAGGGGCCCGCCCGCCGGGTCCGGGTACCAGCCGGCAGGTCCGGTCGTGGGAGGCGGGAAGACGCTCATGCGGTGCGCTCATCGTACGCGGCGAAGGGCGATGCCAGCGGTGGTCGGCGCACTGCGCCGTCGATCAAGACCTCCTCAATCAGCCTTCAAGGTCGGGGCGGATCCGCCGATACCTCAG
>JALOLG010000273.1 GCA_025456105.1 Ilumatobacteraceae bacterium
CCATCACCCACCGCTGAGGTCACGGCTCGCTACCTTCTCGTCCGCACACTGGTTGGGGGTTCGGGCGGTCCCCCGCACGATCACAAGGGGATGAAGTGAAGCACCGCGTCATCGGAGCCGTCGTCGCTCTGCTCGCCGCCAGCACCGCCGGCATCGTCCTGGCACCTCGGGTGCAGGCCGCCACGTTCACGGTGACCAGCGGGAACGAGACCGGGCCGGGGACGCTCCACCAAGCGATCCTCGACGCGAACGCGAACCCCGGCGCCGACGTCATCACGGTCGACCCCAGCGTCCCGCTGATCGACGGGAGCAATCTGCCGTTCATCACCGAGTCCCTCGCCATCCAGGGCAATGGCGCCGGCGTGACGGTCATCGACACGGGCATCGGGACGGGATTCGACGTCCTCGTCGACGGCGTCGGGAGCTTCACCTTCGCGGACTTCACCACCAACGGCAACGAGAGCATCTTCGTCGATGTCGGTGCCGGCGACACCGCGACGATCACGATCGAGGACGTGGAGGTCGAGAACTTCGGCACCATCGACATCGAGTCCAGCGGCACCGCCACCGTGAACCTGACGCGAGTCGACGTCGTGGACAACAGCGCCATCGACCTCGGAACGAGCGGCAGCGGCGTCATGACGGCAGTCATCACGGACAGCCGCATCGAGAGCTCCTTCCGTGACGGGATCACCGTCACCGGTGCGGGCGCCATCCTGACCGTCGAGCGCTCGCTCATCGCCAACATCGCCGACGACGGCATCATCGCCCTCGAGGGAGCGACGCTCACGATCCGCAACACCACCATCACCGGCATCGGCGACGGTCAGGACGGCATCCGGATCGGTGGACCGAGCACGCTGGTCAACGTCACGATCGCCGATGTCGAGAGCGGCGGCTTCGGGATCACCGTGAGTGGGTCGTCCGCCGTGCCGCTGACGCTGACGAACACGATCATCCAGGGCACCGTGAGCGAGGCGTGCGGACCGCTGCTGGTGATCACCTCGGGCGGGGGCAACATCGTCGACGACGACACGTGCGTGCTCTCGCAGCCGACCGATCTCGAGACCACCGATGCGCTGCTCGGAGCGCTCGCCGACAACGGCGGCCGCACGCGGACGCTCCTGCCGCTCACCGGCAGCCCGGCCATCGACGGCGGCGTCGCCACCGGCTGTCCGGTCGACGACCAACGCGGCCTGTCACGCCCCGCCGACGGCAACGGTGACAGCACGGCGGTCTGCGATGCCGGCGCCGTCGAGGTGGCGGCCGTCGCCGTGACCACCACCACGACCACCACGACCACCACGACGATCGCCCCGACCACCACGGCGGCCGCGACCACGGCCCCCACCACCGCGCCGGCGACGACGGTCGCGCCCACGACGTCGGCGGCGCTCCTGCTGCCGGCCACCGGCACCGAGTCGAGCACGAACATCGGGCTGATCGCCGCTGCCCTCCTCGGTCTGGGCTCGCTCCTCGTGCTCGTGATCGCCCGTCGCCGACCGACCGCCTGACCACGCTCACCACCGGACCCGAGTGCCAGCGTCCGCACCGTCGCGCCGCTGGCACTCGGGCGGACGGCAGCACTCGGGTCAGAGCGGGGCGATCTCGTTGAACGAGGTGAGGACGGGGCCGGCCCGGCGGATCTCGATGCGGCACACCGACGCGTGACCCAGGTGGGTGCGCCAGGAGATGCCGAGATCGGTGCCGAGCGCCCACGCCACCGCCGACTTCATCGGCGACACGTGGCTCACCACCACCACGGTCTGCTCGCGGGCCCGCTCCACCAGCTCGTCGCACACGGCACGCACGCGGGCGTCGAGCGCCGCGAGCGACTCGCCGCCCTCGGGCACGAACGTCGGGTCGCGCCGCCACAGGTCCCAGATCTCCGACGGGACGTCGGCGTGGGGCACGCCCTCGTAGGCGCCGTACGACAGCTCGATCCAGCGCTCGTCGGTCGTGACCGGCAGCCCGAACGCGGCCGCCGTCTGCTGCGCCCGCACGAGCGGGCTCGCGATCAGCTCGTCGATGCGATCGACCGACGCCCGCACGTGACCGGCAACCGCGACGGCCTGACGCTCCCCCAGCTCGTCGAGCGGCTCGTCGAGCCGACCCTGGAGGCGGCCCTCGGCGTTCACGCGGGTGCGACCGTGCCGGACGAGGATCAGCATCGGGGCTCAGTGAACCACACGGGCGAGGTCGAGCTGGCCGGTCCGGCGGAACCAGGCTCGGCGCTCCGGATCACCCAGGCGAGCCGTGCGCCAGATGAACACGCACAGGCCGAGCCCGGCCGCCTCGAGCACGAGAGTCCACCAGCCGCGTGACGCCGCCGGGAGCGGGTCGCCGTCGAACCCGGTGCCGGTGAACGGCCACCAGAACACGTCCTCGTTCGCCCAGGCACCCGAGAACACGAGGTACAGGAGCATGCCGATGGGCAGGCCGAGCAGGGTGCGGCGCAGCTGGCGCCGGCCGATCGTGGCCAGCATCACCACCACCAGTGTCACGATGGGTGCGAGCAGGCTGTGCATCACCCACGCGCCGCCGGTCCACACATCGACCACCTGCGGGAGCACGGATCCCACCACGAGCAGCCGGTAGTCGAAGCGCGGATCGCGGAACACCCAGGCGATCGTGAGCACCGCCGTGCCGACGAACCAGAGCAGCATCGCTCAGGGCACGAGCATCCGGCCGCACTGCGGGCAGTCGGCCAGGTCGCCGGCGGGCGTGTGCCGGACCGCCTCGGCCTCGGCCGCCGACAGGTCGAGGTGGCACCCGTCGCACCGGTTGCCCACGAGCTTCGCGATCGCCACCCCACCGTGCAGGCCGCGCAGGCGGTCGTAGCGCACGAGGAGCTGCTCGGGCAGCTGGCCGCGCAGCGACTCGGCCCGCTCGGTGGCCACCGCGATGTCAGCGTCGATCGAGGCCTCCACGGCGTCGAGCGCCGAGCGTGCCTCGTCGACCGCGGCGACGATGGCCGCCTCGCGACCGGCGTGCTCGGTGAGGCGGTCGTCGATCTCGGACTGCTCCTCGAGCGCCGCGAGCTCGCGATCGTCGAGCTGGCTCCGCCGCTCGTCGAGCAGGGCGATCTGGTGCTGGAGCGCCTCGGCCTCGCGGGGCGCGATCACCGTGCGCAGCTGGCCGGCGAGCCGCGCCCGCTGCTGGTCGAGCGTGGCCGACTCCTGCTCCTCGGTGGCGATCTCCTCGGTGAGCTGCTCGATCCGCGCCCGCATCGCGTCGCCGGCGCTCACCCACTCGGCGCGCGCCCGCTCGGCGTCGGCGAGCGCATCGCGCTCGGGTACACGGGCCCGGCGGTGGCGGAGCTGATCGGCTTCGGTGTCGGCGGCTTGGAGCTGGAGCAGGAGATCGTTCATCGGCACGGCGCAACATACGTGCTCACCGGCACCGAGGGAAGCGGGGCGTCCGGGTCGAGCACGTCGGGTGGGATGGTGGTGCCGCTCTCGATCGGCACGAGCCGTGGCACGGTCGGTGCGGGGGCCGTGGTCTCGGTGGGCTGCTCGACCGGCGGCTGGGCCGTGGGCGGCGGCTCCTCCTGCTCGACCAGCCGCTCGGTCGCTGCATCGGCGGCGGGCGCGTCGGGCGCCGGCGCCTCCCCGCCCGCTCCCGGCACCGTGGTGGGCGCGGTGGGCCGTGGGGCGACCACACGG
>JALOLG010000274.1 GCA_025456105.1 Ilumatobacteraceae bacterium
CCGGCCGTACGGCTACGCCGGGCTCGGCGAGGTGTTCGTGTTCCTGTTCTTCGGGCTGGTCGCCACCGTGGGCACCACGTTCGTCGCGGTCGAGGAGCTCACCGCGCTCAGCGTGGTGGCCGGCAGCGGTGTGGGCGCGCTCGCGTGCGCGCTGCTCGTGGTGAACAACCTGCGCGACATCCCCACCGACACCCAGAGCGGCAAGCGCACCCTCGCCGTGCGCCTCGGTGATCCCGGCACGCGCCGGCTCTACGAGCTGCTCCTCGTCGCGGCGTTCGTGGCGGTGGCGGCGGCCGCCCTGTGGCGGCTCCCGGCCCTGCTGGGCATCGTGGCCGCGCCGCTCGCGGTGCCGGTGGTGCGCGCGGTGCGCGGCGGTGCGGCCGGACCGGCGCTGATCCCGGTGCTCGGCGGCACCGGGCGGCTCCAGCTGGCCTACGGGGCGGCGTTCGCCGTCGGTCTCGCGCTCGGGGGCTGATCGAGCCAAGCGTCGACGACGGCCGCGAGCGCGGCTGGTTGCTCGAGCGGCACGCTGTGGCCCGCCCCGGCGACGGTGGCGAAGGTGGCGTCGGGCATCGCGGCGGCCATCCGGCGTCCGAGCGCGGTGAACTTCTCGTCGAGCGCGCCGGCCACCACGAGCGTCGGCATGGTGAGCCTGCCGAGCTCGTGCCAGCGCGGGGTCTGGGTGCCGGTGCCGGCGTGGCGGAGGCTCGACGCCAGACCGGCAGCCGTGTTCGTGGTGCGGTCGACCACGGCGGCCCGGTCGGGGGGCAGCGTGGCGAAGATCGGCTGGGCGAGCCACTCGGCGAGGAACGCCTGCACCCCGATGGCCTCGATCCGGTCGGCGAGGCGCTCGTCGGCGGTGCGGCGGGCGGCACGCTCCGCGTCGTCGTCGATCCCGGCGGTGGCGCCGACGAGCACGAGGCGCTCCACGAGGTCGGGTCGCGCGAGCGCCAGGTGCAGGAGGACGCGGCCCCCGAGGCTGTAGCCCACGTACACCGCCCGGCCGCCGATCGAGCCCATGAGTCGAGCGGCCTCGTCCAGGTCGGCGACGACGTCGCCGTGGACGCCGTGGCCGGGTAGATCGGGCGTGATCACCTCCGTGGCTGCACGTGGGCGGAGGTGGGCCACCATCGGGGCCCACATCGAACCGGTCTGCGTCAACCCGTGGAGCAGGACGAGGCGCACGGCGTCAGGTGCCGCTGCGCTCGGCCATGCGCCGCAGCACCTGGACGAACGTCTCGGGCTCCTGGGCGCCGGGCACCGCCCAGGCTCCGTCGATCACGTAGGTGGGCACCGCGGTGATGCCGTGGTCGTTCGCGTGCTCGAGGTGCGCCATCACCTCGGCGAGGCCGTCCGCGCCGTCGAGCACGCCCGCGGCGGCCACCGGGTCGACCCCGAGCTCGTCGAGCAGCGTGGCGAGGGTGGCCGGGTCGCCGACGTCGAGGCCGTCGTGGAAGTAGGCCCGCAGCAGGCGCTCCTTGAGCACCGCCTGGTCGACCGGCGCCCCGTCCTGCTCGGCCCACCACAGCAGCCGATGGGCGAGGAGGGTGTTCGACCGGATCGCACGATCCATGCGGAACTCGAGGCCCTCGCCCGCGGCGATGCCGGTGACGTGGTCGATGATGGCCGCGGCGCGCTCGGGGCCGCCGAACTTGCGGGCGTAGGCCTCCGCGACGGGGGTGCCACCGACGGCCGGCGCGCGCGGGTCGAGCTGGTAGGGGCGGAACCGCACCTCGACGTCGATCTCGCCGCGCAGCTGCTCCACCGCGCGCTCGAAGCGCCGCTTGCCGATGTAGCACCAGGGGCACACCACGTCGGACCACACGTCGACCACGACCGTCGGCATGGGTGCACCCTATGCGGGGCCCGGCCGTATCGTCGTCGCCGGATGACCGACACGCCCGCTCCGCCCGCCGACGTCGCCGCCACGTTCTGCGCCACGCTCGTCGACGAGTGGGTGCGCCTCGGGGTGCGCCATGCCGTCGTCGCGCCGGGTTCGCGGAGCACGCCCATGGCCCTCGCGCTGGCGAGCCGGCCCGAGCTCGTGCTGCACGTCGTGCACGACGAGCGGGTGGCCGGGTTCGTCGCGCTCGGGCTCGGGCTCGACGGCACACCGGCCGTCGTGCTCTGCACGAGCGGCACGGCCGCAGCGAACCTGCATCCCGCCGTGGTGGAGGCCGGGCTGTCGGAGGTGCCGATGCTCGTCGTCACCGCTGACCGCCCGCCCGAGCTGCGCGACGTGGGCGCGCCCCAGACCGTCGACCAGACCCACCTCTACGGCCGGTCGGTCCGGTGGTTCCACGATCCCGGCGTGCCCGACCCGGCGGCCCGCGGCTCGTGGCGGTCGCTCGCGGCCCGAGCGATGGCAGCCGCGCCGGCCGGTCCGGTGCACCTCAACCTGCCGTTCCGCGAGCCGCTCCTCGGCACACCCGGTGCGCTGCCGGCGCCGTCGTCGCGCCGGGTGGCGGCCGAAGCGCCGGTCGGCGCCGAGCCGACCGATCTCACCGACCTGCCCGGTGGCCGGGTGGTGGTCGTCGCCGGGGCGGGGGCACCACGACGCGACGTCGAGCTGCTCGACGAGCTGGTGGTGAGCCGGGGGTGGCCCGTGCTGGCCGACCCGCTGTCCGGGCTGCGATCGGGCCCGAACCGGGTGAGCGCGTTCGATCCGGTGCTGCGCAGCGCGGCGATGGCGCAGCGCCTGCGTCCCGACCTCGTCGTCCGGCTCGGTCGGCCGCCGGCGTCGCGCGTGCTGTCGACCTGGCTCGCAGCCACCGGCGCACCGGTGGTGCAGGTCGGGGGGCCGGGCGTGATCGATCCCGGGCACGACGTCGTGGCGTGTGCTCGGCTCGCCGACCTCGTCACCCTGCCGGCCACGCGCTCGCCGGGGTGGGTCGAGTCGTGGACCGCCGCCGACACCGTGGCCGAGCGCACGATCGAGGAGGTGCTCGCGGCAGCGCCGCTGAGCGAGCCGTCGGTCGCGCGGCTCGTGGCGGGTCACCGGCCCGCCGGCGCCCGGCTGGTGGTGGCATCGTCGATGCCGGTGCGCGACCTCGAGTGGTTCGGCGGTCCCACCGCGGTGGCGCACGCCAACCGGGGCGCCAACGGGATCGACGGCGTCGTGTCGACCGCCCTCGGCATCGCGCTGGGTGGGTCCACCGTGGTGGCGCTCGTCGGCGACGTGGCCGCCCTCCACGACGCCAACGCGCTGCTGGCGCTCGCCCGACGTGGGGCCGACCTGCGGGTCGTGGTGGTCGACAACGACGGCGGGGGCATCTTCTCGTTCCTCCCGCAGGCGGAGGCGCTCCCGCCCGAGCGGTTCGAGCAGCTCTTCGGCACGCCGCACGGCACCGACGTGGTGGCGCTCGCAGCTGCGCACGGGCTGCCCGCCCGGACGGTCGACACGCCGGCGGCCTTCGTGGCCGCGCTGGCCGAGCCCGGACCCCACCTCGTGCGGGTCGCGACCGACCGCGCCGCCAACCGGGCGCTGCACGCCGAGCTCGAGCGGCGCGTCGTCGCCGCCGTCGAGGCCGTCCTCGACCGGTGATCAGGGGCGCACGATCGCGCTGATCATCGCCTGCAGCTTCGCCTGGGTCTCGGCCAGCTCGGCCAGCGGATCGGAGCCGGCCACGATGCCACCGCCGGCCACGAG
>JALOLG010000275.1 GCA_025456105.1 Ilumatobacteraceae bacterium
CATGCAGGGCCGCAAGATCGCGGAGCACGTGATGGGCCTGCACACGCGCGAGCACCGCCACCTCGACTACGACAAGGCCGCCTCGGCGATCTTCACCGAGCCCGAGATCGCCGACGTCGGTCTCGCCGAGGCCGAGGCGTTCGCGGTGGGGCGCAAGATCCGGGTCACGAAGGTGCCGTTCTCGGCCACCCCCAAGGCGCTCATCAACGCTGATGCTCGTGGCTTCGTGAAGATCATCTCCGACCCGGCGACCGGGGTGGTGCTGGGCGGCTCGATCGTGGGTCGGCACGCCGCCGAGCTGATCTCGGTGATCGCGCTCGCGGTGACGGCCAACCTGAAGGTGACCGACATCGTCGAGAGCCTGCTCGTGCACCCGGCGCTCGCGGAGGCACTGGCCGAAGCCGCCGAGTGAGGGTTGGCGACATCTCGGTGACGATCGTTGCGGATTCCGCCACGGATGTCACCGAGCTCGGTCAGGTCCCGATCGACCACCACGACAGGCATCGGGCCGCGTGAGTCAGTCGACCAGCGCCTGGTGCACGAGCTGCTTCATCTGGCTGCGCAGCGGGTGGGTGCTCGACGGGAGCAGCTGGGTGAAGAGCATGACGGTGAGATCCTCGACCGGGTCGACCATGAACCAGGTGCTCGCCGCGCCGCCCCAGCCGAAGTCGCCGGGGGAGCCCGGGACCTTGGCCGCCACCGGGTCGATCGTGACGCTGACGCCGAGGCCGAAGCCGACGCCGTCGAAGGTGGTCTCGGCGAACAGGGGGCGTCCGATCGTCGAGAGATCGGTATCGCCCGGCAGGTGGTTGGAGGCCAGGTACTCGACCGTGCGTGGCGACAGGATCCGCACGCCGTCGAGCTCGCCGCCCCGGCGCAGCATCTCGGCGAAGCGGAGGTAGTCGCCGGCGGTCGACACGAGACCGCCGCCGCCCAGGAACGCGTCGGGTGGCCGTCGGGCGGCGTCGCCCATCGCGTCGAACCGCACGATCCGCTTGGTCTCCGGGTGTGGTGCGTAGAGCGCTGCGAGCCGGTCGAGCTGGGCGGGGCCGGCGTGGAACGCCGTCTCCGACATGCCGAGCGGGTCGAGCACGCGGTCACGCAGGGCCTGGTCGAGCGGGGCGCCGGCGACGACCTCGACGAGGCGCCCGAGCACGTCGGTGGCCATCGAGTAGTTCCACTCCCGGCCGGGCTGGAAGAGCAGCGGGAGCGACGCGAGGCGCTCCGTGACGCCGGCGAGATCGAGACCTGACGGAGTGCCCCACTCGAACCCGGCGCGGCGGTAGAGCTCGTCGACCGGGTGGGCCCACAGGAAGCCGTACGTGAGACCCGACATGTGCGACATGAGGTGCCACACCCGCATCGTCTCGGTCGTCGGGTCGGTCACCGGTGCGTTGACCGACCCCGACCGCCAGACCCGGGTGTCGCGGAACTCGGGCAGGTAGCGGTGCACCGGGTCGTTGAGCTCGAACGCGCCCTCCTCCCACAGCGACAGCGCCGCCACCGTGGTGATGGGCTTGGTCATCGAGTAGATCCGCCACACCGTGTCGGCGGTGACCGGGAGCCCGGCTTCCACGTCGCGGTGACCCGACATCGACACGTGGGCGAGCTCGCCGTCGCGAGCCACCACGACCATCCAGCCGGGCAGCAGCCCCTCGTCGACGTAGCGCTGCAGGCGCCGGTCGATGCGGCCGAGCCGCGCCGGGTCGAAGCCGAGCTCGACCGGGTCGATCTCGACGACCAGGTCCATCGCTGCTCGAACCCTCTACTCGATCACTGCGACGACGTCGCCGCCGCCGACGGTGGCGCCGGGGGACACCTTGATCTCCTTCACGGTGCCGGCCTTCTCGGCGTTGATCTGGTTCTCCATCTTCATGGCCTCGAGCACGACGATGCCGTCGCCGACGGCGACCTCCTGGCCGACCTCGACGAGCACCTTCACGATGGTGCCCTGCATCGGCACCGTGACCTGCCCGCTCCCGCTCCCGCCGCCGCCACCCGCGGCAGCGGTGCGCTTGGGCTTGCGGGCAGGCGCTGCGGCGGCTGCGACCGCCGGGGCCTCCGGCACCCACATCGCGACCTCGAAGCGCTTGCCGTTGACCTCGACCGTGGTGCGCCGCTCCACCAGCGGCTCGGTGTCGTCGGCGGGCGGCGCCGCCGGCGTGGCCGACACGCCCGACAGGTCGAGCGTCTGCTCCACCCACTTCGTGGAGTGGGTCACGGCGTGGAAGTCGGGGTGGCGCAGGATCGCGAGGTCGGCCGGGATCGTGGTGGCCACTCCCTCGACCTTCATCTCCTCGAGGGACCGGATGGTGCGGGCGATCGCGGTCTCGCGGTCCTTGCCCCAGCAGATGAGCTTGCCGACGAGGTTGTCGTAGTACTGGCTGATCTCGTCGCCGCTCTCGTAGCCGGTGTCGAACCGGACGCCGAAGCCGTCGGGGGTGTGCAGCTTGTGGATCGGCCCCGGCGAGGGCAGGAACGCGCCGCCGGCCGGGTCCTCGGCGTTGATGCGCACCTCGATGGCGTGGCCGCGACGACGGGCGAGCACCTCGTCCTGGGTCATGGGCAGGCGCTCGCCCGAAGCCACCCGGATCTGCCACTCGACGAGGTCGATGTCGGTGATCATCTCGGTGACGGGGTGCTCCACCTGCAGGCGCGTGTTCATCTCGAGGAAGAAGAACTCGCCGTCCTGGTAGATGAACTCCACCGTGCCGGCGTTGTGGTAGCCGACGGCCTTCGCGGCCTTGACCGCAGCTGCACCCATCGCCTCCTCCACGCCGTCGGGCAGGTTCGGGGCCGGGGCCTCCTCGATGAGCTTCTGGTGGCGCCGCTGCGCCGAGCAGTCGCGGGTGGACACCCACACGACGTCGCCGAACGTGTCACCGACGATCTGGACCTCGATGTGGCGGGGCCAGGTGAGGTAGCGCTCGACGTACACCTCGTCGCGCCCGAAGAACGCCTTCGACTCGCGCTGCGCGCTCGCCATCGCGTCGTCGACCTCGTCGGGACCCTGGACCACCTTCATGCCGCGGCCACCGCCGCCGAACGCGGCCTTGATGGCCACCGGCCAGCCGTGGGCGTCGCCGAACGCCCGGATGTCGTCGGGGCCCTTCGCGAACTCGGTGGTCCCAGGCACGATCGGGGCACCGCCGCGCTGGGCGGCCAGACGGCTCGAGACCTTGTCGCCCATCTCGGTGATCGCCTCGGGCGGCGGCCCGATGAACGCCACGCCGAGATCGGTGATCGCCCGCGCGAAGTCGGCGTTCTCGCTGAAGAAGCCGTAGCCGGGGTGCACCCCGTCGGCCCCGCTCGCCCGGATCGCGCCGAGGATCGCCTCGGTGTTGAGGTAGCTCTCGGCGGCCGTCCTCCCCCCGAGCGCGTAGGCCTCGTCGGCGAGCCGCACGTGCAGGGCGTCGCGGTCGAGCTCGGAGTACACGGCCACGGTGCCGATGCCGAGCTCGCGGGCGGCGCGGATGACGCGCACGGCGATCTCGCCACGGTTGGCGATCAGGATCTTGGACAGCACGGCTGACAATGTAGGGGCGGTGACCGCCGCGCCGAAGAGCCGACCGCCGTGGCCGTCCGGCTGGCACGTGACGGAGGTGGCCGAGACCGGCTCCACGAACGCCGACCTG
>JALOLG010000276.1 GCA_025456105.1 Ilumatobacteraceae bacterium
GCGCGTTGCGTCCGGTCGAGTGCGATGTCGACCACGAGCGCGAGCGCTGCGACCAGGAACGCGCCGGCGATCACCTCGGCCCGGCCGGCCGAGCCGCGGGCCAGCCCGGCGATGATGAAGCTGCCGAGGCAGTCGTAGCCGACGACGGCGCCGAGCGTCGCGGTGGCCACCACCTGGACCGACGAGATCCGCACGCCGGTCATGATGAGCGGTGTGGCGGCGGGCAGCTCGACCCGTCGCAGCACCTGACGGTCGGTCATCCCGATGCCGCTCGCTGCCTCGACGCTCTCGGGGGGCGTCCCGGCGATGCCGGTGTAGGTCGTGGTGAACATCGGCGGGATGGCCAGCACGATCAGCGCGACCGCGGTCGGCCAGAACCCGAGTCCGAACCCCCACCGGATGCTGAACGGCAGCACGAGCGCGACGACGGCGAACGACGGGATCGCCCGGCCGACGTTGACCGCCGCGACCGAGAGCGTCGGGGCCCGCCGACGGTGCGCGAGCAGCACGGCGGACGGGATCGCGACGAGCGCCGCGAACGACGTCGCGACGAAGGAGATCCAGACGTGGGCCTGGAGCCGGGCGAGGATCCCGCGCGGACCCCACCAGCTGTCGGGGTCGAGGAGGAACTCGACGGCGTCGCCGATCGTGTTCACGGCCCATCACCCC
Organism: Ilumatobacteraceae bacterium; assembly: GCA_025456105.1. GTDB lineage: Bacteria > Actinomycetota > Acidimicrobiia > Acidimicrobiales > Ilumatobacteraceae. The sequence continues at coordinate 670 of JALOLG010000276.1, forward strand.
GACGGGCCCGGGTCCACGGCGTGAGCGCCCGTTCGAGCAGCGCGAGCGACGCGTCGATGACGAGCGCGAGCGCGATCGACAGGACGGTGCCGATGACGATCGGCGTCGGGAAGTCGCGCCGCAGCCCGTCGAGGATCAGCGCGCCGTAGCCGCCGTTGCCGATCAGCGAGGCGACGGTGACGAGGCCGATCACGGTGACCGAGGCGATGCGGATCCCGGCGATGATCGTCGGGATCGCGAGCGGCAGCTCGACCCGCACGAGCCGGCGCCACCAGGTGTAGCCCATGCCGTCGGCGGCTTCCTTCACCGCGGCCGGGACGGCGTCGAGCCCGGCGACGGTGCTCGTGACGAGGATCAGGATCGTGTAGCTGACGAGCGCGATCTGGGCGGTCACGAAGCCGAGCCCGGTGATCGGGATCAGCAGCACGAACAGCGCCACGCTCGGGATCGTGTAGAGGATCGAGCCCACGCGTGTGATCGGTCGGTAGGTCCATCGCCAGCGGATCGACGCCAGCGCGAGGAGCGCCGAGATCGCGATGCCGATCACGATCGCGGTGGCGGCGAGCTGGACGTGCTCGACGGTGCGCGCCCAGATGTCGTCGGTGTGGTCCCAGACCCAGTCCCACCAGATGAGCGACCGGCGCTCGTCGGCGATCACGGCTCCCACCCGTCCGCAACCGTCACGACTCGAGGCCTCCGGCCACCTCGTCGATCGTGATCACGCCGAGATACGTCTCGCCGTCCACGACGACGGCCATGCGCGACCGTGCGTTGACGATGACGTCGAGGGCCTCGCGCAGCGGCGTGTCGGGCGAGACCCGCGACACGAAGGGGGTCGTCGCCAGCGCGGCGATGCTCGGCGACGTCAGACCCGCGACCTGCTCGCGGCCCACCCACCCCAGCAACCGGTCGCCCTCGACGACGGCGACCCACCGCGTGCCGAACCGGTCCATCGTGCCGATCGCCTCGGTGGGGCTGGCCGCAGGCGCCACCGCCGGTCCCGCCGACGGCTCGACGTCGCGCACGGTCCGCAGCGCCAGCCGGCGCAGGCCGCGCTCGCGCCCGAGGAACGAGGCCACGAACTCGGTCGCCGGCGCGCTCAGCAGTGCATCGGGCGTGTCGTACTGCTCGAGCACGCCGCCGACGTTCAAGATGGCCACCCGGTCGGCGAGCTTGATCGCCTCGTCGATGTCGTGGGTGACGATCACGATGGTCTTGCGCACGACGCGCTGCAGGGCGAGCAGAGGCGCGCGCGACGCCGGCGCGCTGCTGCTGCCCGCCCGAGAGCGCCGACGGGTAGCGGTCGAGCAGCTCGGGGTCGAGGCCCACCAGCTCGGCCAGCTCGTCGCACCGGGCGTCGATCCGGGCGCGGTCCCAGCCGAGCAGCTCGGGCACCGTGCCGATGTTCCGACGCACCGTGCGATGGGGGAACAGGCCGATCTGCTGGATCACGTACCCGATTCGCCGGCGCAGGTCGTGCGCGGGCAGCGCCCGCTGGTCGTCGCCCAGGACCGAGATCGATCCGTCGGTCGGCTCCACCAGCCGGTTGATCATCTTGAGCGTGGTGGTCTTGCCGCAGCCGGACGGCCCCACGAGGGCGACCACGTGGCCCTCGTCGACGTCGAGCGACAGGTCGGTGACCGCCGCTGACGTCGATCCGTCGAACCGCTTGGTGACACCACGCAGGGAGATCGCGGGCCCGCCCCGCTCGGTACCGATCCGCCGCAAGGTAGCAGTCGGTCCGGAGCGCTCGCCCCTCGTCGCTACCGTGCGCCCATGCACATCGGCGCCCTGATCTTCCCCACCGACCTGTCGATCGCGCCCCACGAGCTGGCGGTCGAGCTCGAGCAGCGGGGCTTCGAGTCGCTCTGGGTCACCGAGCACACGCACATCCCCACCAGTCGGCGCACGCCGTGGCCCGGCGGTGCGGACCTGCCGGACGAGTACCGCCGCACGCTCGACCCGTTCGTGGCGCTCGGAGCCGCCGCTGCGGTCACCGACCGCCTGCTGCTCGGCACCGGCATCTGCCTGGTGGCTCAGCACCACCCGATCACGCTCGCGAAGACGGTGGCGTCGCTCGACCACCTGTCGGGCGGCCGGTTCCTGTTCGGCATCGGGGTCGGCTGGAACGTCGACGAGATGGAGCACCACGGCGTCGACCCGGCGCAGCGGCGGGCGGTCGCCCGCGAGCACGTGCTCGCCATGAAGGCGCTGTGGACCGAGGAGGCGGGCTCGTTCCAGGGCGAGCACGTGGCGTTCTCGCCGAGCTGGTCGTGGCCCAAGCCGGTGCAGCGTCCGCACCCGCCGGTGATCATGGGCGGTGCCGGTGGTCCCGTCACCTTCCGCCACGTCGCCGAGTACTGCGACGGGTGGATGCCGATCCACGGCCGCCGCGACATCGCGGCCCGGCTCGACGGCCTGCGTGCTGCCGCGTCCGATGCTGGGCGCGACCCGGCGTCGATCGAGATCGGGGTGTTCGGCTGCCCGCCCGATCCGGCGGTGATCGCCTCCTACGAGGAGATGGGCGTCACCCGCTGCGTCATCGGCTTGCCGCCCGCGCCGCGTGACGCGGTGCTCCCGGTGCTCGACCGGGCGACCGCAGCGCTCGGCCTCGGCTGATCACCGGCCGCTCATCACCGTTCGTTCATCACCGACGCGAGCGCGGCGACCGACGGTGAGGCCATCACGTCGGCGGTGGTGAGCCGGCGACCGCTGGCATCGGTGAGCGGCACGCGCCAGTTGGGGTACTCGTCGGTGGTGCCCGGCTGGTTCTGCGTGCGCCGGTCACCCACGGCGTCGGCGAGCGACATCGCCAGCAGCCGGGCGGGCGAGTGCACGATCGCACGGTGCAGCGCCTGCACCGTCGCCGTCACGTCGGCGTCGGCCTCGAGCCACCCCTGGTCGCGCAGCACCGCGAGCCAGGCCTCGCGCTCGGTGGCGTGTGCGGCGCGCTCCTCGGCGACCGGCCGGGTGAGCAGCCCGAGGCGCTCCTGCAGGTCGAGGTGCTCGCCGGCGAGGAACGCGGCGGTCGGCGGCAGGTCGTGCGTGGTGACCGTGGCGAGGCACAGCTCGCGCCACCGGTCGGGTGGGAGCGGCACACCGTCGGCGTACTCGAACCAGAGCACCGAGGTGCCGAGGACGCCGCGCTCGCGGAGGTAGTCGCGGGCCCACGGCTCGACGACGCCGAGGTCCTCGCCGACGAGCACGGCCCCGGCGCGGTGCGCCTCGAGTGCGAGGATCCCGACGAGGGCGTCGTGGTCGTAGCGGACGTACACACCCTCCGACGGGGGGCGGCCGGCCGGGATCCACCACAGCCGGAACAGGCCGATCACGTGGTCGACCCGCAGTCCGCCCGCGTGGCGCAGCACGGTGCGTACGAGGTCGCGGTAGGCCGCGTACCCGGTCGCGGCGAGGCGGTCCGGTCGCCACGGCGGCTGCGACCAGTTCTGGCCCGACTGGTTGAAGTGGTCGGGCGGCGCGCCGACCTGGATGCCCGCGGCGAGCACCGGTCCGAGCCCCCACGCGTCGGCACCGTGCGGGTGCACCCCGACAGCGAGGTCGTGGACGACGCCGATCGGCATGCCGGCGGCGCGGGCGGCGTCCTGGACGGCCGCCAGCTGCTCGTCGAGCAGCAGCTGGAGCCAGCAGGCGAAGTCGATCGCCTCGTGGTGCAGCAAGCGGAACACGTCGACCCCGGCGCCGTGCGGGTCGAGCAGCTCGGTTGGCCAGGCCGAGCGGTCGAGGCCGTGCTGCTCGACGATCGCGCACCAGGTGCCGAACGCCACGAGCCCGGCTCCCTCGCGCTCCACGAAGGCGCGGTACTGGGCCGCCCGCTCCGGCGAGCGCGGCAGGCGATGGAGCAGCTGCAGCGCCGAGCGCTTGGCCGCCCAGGCAGCGTCCCGGTCGATGGTGTCGGCTTCGGCGGCCGCGTCGGCGGCCCGCCGCAAGCGGTCGACCTCGCGGCGCGTGGCCGCGTCGGCGCCGGTGAGCTCGGGCACGTCCTCGACCCGGAGGTACAGCGGGTTCGCGAACCGGCGGCTCGTGGGCAGGTACGGCGACGGCTCCATCGGAGCGGTCGGCTCGGCGGCGTGCAGCGGGTTCACCAGCACGAACCCGGCGCCGAGCTCGGTCCCGCTCCACGAGGCGAGCGCCCGCAGGTCGGCGAGGTCGCCCACCTGGGCCCACGATCCCTCGGAGTGCACGCTGTACAGCTGGAGCGCGAGCCCCCACGCCCGGTCCGCCGGCGGTGCGAGCACGTCGGGCGTGACGATCAGCGTGGCGGCTTCGGTGCGCTCGAGGCTCTGGGCCCACAGCGCGTGGTACCCGAGGGGCAGGTCGCCGGGCAGCGAGAACGTGGCCTCGCCCACCAGCCGCCCGTCGACCCACCGCGGCTCGACGAGCCGGTCGACCTGCGGTACGCGCTCCCAGGTGCCGCCGTCCTCGAGCACGATCCACAGCCGCACCGGTGCCCCGTGGTCGACGTGGACGTACAGCTCGGTCGGTCGCCCCGAGCGGGTGACGACGCACGGTGGCAGGAGCTGCCGCCAGGGGTCGTCCCACCGCCGCTGCAGCGAGGCGGCGGTGGCGGCAGGGCTGCTCACGTCGGCGCCCAGCGCGGTGAGCACCGCCCGCAGGGTGGTGGCCGAGGCCGGGCGCCGCACCCCACGCCAGTCCCAGTAGT
>JALOLG010000277.1 GCA_025456105.1 Ilumatobacteraceae bacterium
GGCTGGAGCAGCGGGTGGTTCGGCCGGCCGAGGTCGCCGCTGAACACCACGTGCCGGTCGTCGTGGTCCTCCAGCCGCAGCGTGACCACCGCCGACCCGAGGATGTGGCCGGCCGGCCGGAACGTCACGTGGACGCCCGGCGCGACCTCGGTCTCGATGCCGAAGGAGTGCATCCGCAGCTGGCGCAGCGACTCACGGGCTTCCTCCTCGGTGTAGAGCGGCAGCGCCGGATGGTGCTTCGAGTAGCCCATCCGGTTCGCGAACTCCGCCTCCTCCTCCTGCAGGTGCCCCGAGTCGGGCAGCACGATGCCGGCGAGCTCCGACGACGCCTGGGTGAGGTGCACCTCGCCCGTGAACCCGTGCCGGACCAGCGCGGGGACATAGCCCACGTGGTCGACGTGCGCGTGCGTGACGACGACGGCGTCGATGCTCGCCGGGTCGACGGGGAACGGATCCCAGTTGCGCAGGCGCAGCGCCTTGAGGCCCTGGAACAGGCCGGCATCCACCAGCACGCGCGCGTCGGGCGTGTCGACGAGGAACCGGCTCCCGGTGACCGTGCCGGCCGCGCCGAGGAAGGTGAGGACGGGCACCCGCGGGCGACTGGCGATGCTGGCCGTCATGAGCCCGGACCCTACGCTGCGGCCCCATGAGCGACACCGCCGAGACCCCACCCGCCGTCCTCACCGAGCAGCGCGGCCGGGTGCTGCTGATCACCCTCAACCGTCCCGATGCGATGAACGCGATCAACGGCGCGCTGTCGTCGGGCCTGTGGGCCGCGGTGCAGCAGCTCAACGACGATCCCGGCCTCACGGCCGGCGTGCTCACGGGTGCCGGCCGCGGGTTCTGCTCGGGCATGGACCTCAAGGCGTTCTCGCGCGGCGAGGACATCGGCCCGATGATGACGTTCATCCAGAACGGGGCCGAGAAGCCGCTCATCGGCGCCATCGAGGGATTCGCCCTGGCCGGCGGCCTCGAGCTCGCGCTCAGCTGCGACCTGCTCGTGGCCGCCAAGGGCGCCAAGCTCGGCATCCCCGAGGTGAACGTCGGCCTGTTCGCCGCGGGCGGTGGCCTGCTGCGCCTCCCCAGCCGCGTGGGCTACGGCAAGGCGATGGAGATGGCGATCACCGGTGATCCGATCACCGCCGAGGACGCCGCCCAGTTCGGCCTCGTCGCCCGGCTCGCCGAGCCCGGCACGGCCGTCGACGTGGCGATGGAGCTCGCCGCCCGGGTCGCCAAGAACGCGCCGCTCGCGGTGGCGGCGTCGAAGCAGCTCATCAAGGCCACCCAGGGCGCCACCGAGGCGGAGTTCTGGGCCATCCAGGGACCGCTCCAGGGCAAGGTGTTCCTCTCGAACGACGCCAAGGAGGGCCCGCGGGCGTTCGCGGAGAAGCGCGCCCCGGAGTGGACCGGCAGCTGAGCCGATGTTCGAGGCCTTCGCGCTCGGGCTGGTCGCCCAGTCGTCGCTGCTGCTCGCAGGCCTCGCCGTCTACTGGGTGCGCATCCCGGCACGGGTGGTCGGTGCGCTCGCGGGCTTCGGCGCCGGCGCCATGCTGGCGGCGATCTCGTTCGACCTGATCGCCGAGGCCGAAGGGCTCGACGGTTGGGAGCTCGCGCTGTGGATGCTCGTCGGCGTGCTGATCTTCATCGCCGGCGATCGATTGGTCGAGCGGCGCTTCGGCGACGAGGGCGCCGGCAAGCCGATGGGGATCATCGTCGGGTCGGTGGTCGACGGTGTGCCCGAGTCGATGATCTTCGGCATCCAGATCGCCACTGCGTTCCCGCTGAGCCCGAGCTTCCTCGCAGCCGTCTTCGTCTCGAACGTGCCCCAGGCCGTCGCGCCCTCGGTCGAGCTCGCAGGAGCCGGGTGGAGCAAGGGTCGTCTCGGTCGCACGTGGGGGATGGTGGTGCTCGCATGCGGCGTGGCTGCCGCGCTCGGCTACCTGATGGCAGAGGCGACGAGCGACGCCAACGGCACCCGGCTCGCGGCGCTCGCGGCTGGCGGCCTGCTGGCGATGCTCGCCAACTCCCTCATCCCCTTCGCGTACGAGCGGGGCGGCGAGGTGGCGGGCGTCGCGACGGTGATCGGGTTCTGCCTCTCGGCGGTGGGTGCGTGAGGCTCAGAGCCGCACCATCACCTTGCCGCGGTTCGCGCCGCTGAACAGCCGATCGAGCGCGACCGGGGCGTTGTCGAGCCCCTCGACCACGTCGACCGCGAACTTCACCGAGCCGTCGAGCACCCAGGTGACGAGGTCGGCCATCGCCTCATCGGCCCGACCCATGTAGTCCATCACGATGAACCCCTCCATCCGGCCGCGCTGGACCACGAGGTTCATCAGGTTGCGGGGCCCGGGTCGGGGCGCCTCGTCGTTGTACCGGGAGATCGCGCCGCAGAGCACGACGCGGGCCCGCATGGCGAGGTGGTCGAGCGCCGCCTCGAGGATGTCGCCGCCCACGTTGTCGAAGAACACGTCGAGACCGTGCGGGCACAGCTCGCCGAGCCGGGCCGAGACGTCGTCGGTTCGATAGTTGATGGCCGCGTCGAAGCCGAGCTCGTCGACGAGCCAGGCGCACTTCTCGGCGGTGCCGGCGATGCCGATGACGCGACAGCCCTTGATGCGGGCGATCTGGCCGACCACCGATCCGGTCGCACCGGCGGCACCGGACACCACCACGGTCTCCCCCGGCTGGGGCCGCCCGAGGTCGAGCAGCCCGAAGTACGCCGTCAGGCCCGTGACGCCGAAGACGCTCAGCGCAGCGGTCGGGTCGATCCCGTCGGGGAGCACCGTCGCGGTGGCATCGAGGACGGCGTACTGCTGCCATCCCGTCAGGCCGAACACGGTGGCACCCACCGGGATGGCGTCGACGTTCGACTCGATCACCTCGCCGAGCCCGACGCTGCGCACCGGGTCGCCGATCGGGATGGCGGGCAGGTAGGTGTCCATGGCCATCCAGCCGCGGATCGTCGGGTCGATCGAGAGCCACCTGACAGCGACGAGCACCTCACCGGGCCCGGGCGAGGGGATCGGGACGTCGTCGGTGGCGAAGCACTCGGGTCCGACCGGTCCGACCGGTCGACGGGCGAGGGTGATCCGGTGGTTGAGGTCGGCCATGTCCGCACCGTACCCCTGCGCTGCCGACCTGCCGTCCGGGCCGTGCTAGTCACGCGCGGTGACCTCGACTCCGATCCTCGACGGCATCCGTGTGGTCGACATGACGCAGTACCTCGCCGGGCCGACGGTGACGCGGCTCATGGCCGAGCTCGGCGCCGACATCGTGAAGGTCGAGCACCCGCCGCACGGTGACCCGAGCCGGCGCTTCGGCGTGATCCGCGACGGCCGCAGCGGCTACTTCGTGCAGCAGAACCGGGGCAAGCGCAGCGTGTGCGTCGACATGGACACCCACGACGGCCGGGAGGTGATCGGCCGACTCGTCGAGCGCGCCGACGTCCTCGTCGAGAACTACGGGCCCGGCGTGCTCGAGCGCCGCGACCTCGGATGGGAGTCGGTCCGCCACGTGAACCCGCGACTCGTGATGGCGTCGATCTCGGGCTTCGGCCGGACGGGTCCGTATAGCGACCGACCGGCCTTCGACCTCATCGCCCAGGCGTACAGCGGCATCATGCACGTCACCGGG
>JALOLG010000278.1 GCA_025456105.1 Ilumatobacteraceae bacterium
CGGCAGCGCGGCCACCGGGGCAGCCGGGTCGGTCGGCTGCGGATCGGCGGTCGGGGTGCCGCGCCAGGTGGCGGCCTGGTGCTCGAAGTAGTGGAGCATCTGCTCCGCCTGATGGGTGTGGATGTTGACGAACCCCACCACCACGACGTGCCCGGTGGGCTGGTCGAGGATCATGCGCTGGACGATCTGCTCGATCGTCGGGTGGTGCTCGTCGCCGAGGTTGAGGATGTGCGCGGCTGGGTAGCCATTCGCCACGAGCCGGTCGGTGACCATGCGCTCGTAGGCGCCGAAGGTGACGAGCCGGTCGAAGGTGAGGTCGCGCACGGCGACGTCGGCGAACTGGATCGCGCGGCGCTCGCGGTCGGCGCGGTTGTTGAGGATGCCGACCGTGGTGGTGTCGGACGTGATCGATGGGGTGATCTTCTCCATCGCCGCCACCATCGACTCCCGGTCGTTGACGGCGAACAGGTTGGCCCAGGTGACGCGCTTGGGGCCGATGCTGAGCTCCTTCAGCCGCAGCACGCCCGGGTCGGGGTCGGCGTCGACGATGCCGCGCATCGCGACGTCGCGCGGGATGTCGAGCAGCTTCGCGATGGCCAGCGCGATCGCGACGTTCTCCTTGAAGGCGATGTAGTCGAAGCGCTCGATGTCCGCGTCGGTGACCGAGTCGGGGTCGGCGACGATCAGCTCGGTGCCGAGCTCGTCGCACCGCTCGCGCATGACGTCGAGGATCTCGGGGTCCTGCTCCGAGGTCACGAGGACGCCGGCGGTGGGGCACGTCGACAGCAGCGAACGGGCGATCTCGGGCAGCGTCTCGCCCATCACGTCCTGGTGGTCCTCGCGGACGTTGGTGAGGATGCCGATGGTCGAGCGCACGATCATGCGCTCGCTCGTGCGCTGGTACTCGGGCTTGAGTGCCATGCACTCGATCACGAGCGCGTCGACGTCGCCGTCGTCGAGGTGCTGGGCCACGACGTTGATCTGCTCGAGGATCGTGGCGGGGCCACGCCGGAGGATCGGCTGGTCGACGCCGTCGCGGTCGATGACGGCGGCGAACGTGCCGGTGGACTTGGCGATCGTCGTGCGCCCCGACTCGCGCAGCATCCCGGCGACGATCCGGGTGACGGTGGACTTGCCCCGGATCCCGTTCACGTGGATGCGGATCGGCACCGACTGGAGCCGACGCTGGTGCCGCACGAACTCGCGCCGCCACCGCCACAGGAGCGCGGCGGCCACGGCGACGCCCGCGAGCAGGAAGATCGGCACCCCCATCGATCGGCTGGTGGTGGGGTGTCCTTGAGGCCCGAGCGGCGCGAACAGCCAGGTTGCCGACCTGCGAGGACCCCCCTAACATTGCAGGGTCCTGTGTGCCGGCCCCCGGGCCGTGCACCGGTCCCGGTTTCGAGACGAAGGAAGTGGCGTGCCCACCATCCAGCAGCTGGTCCGTCAGGGCCGGAGCACCAAGTTCAGCAAGACCAAGACGCCGGCCCTGAAGGGGTCGCCGCAGCGTCGCGGCGTGTGCACCCGCGTCTACACCACCACCCCGAAGAAGCCGAACTCAGCGCTCCGCAAGGTCGCCCGCGTGCGCCTGTCGAGCGGCGTCGAGGTCACGGCCTACATCCCGGGCGAGGGTCACAACCTGCAGGAGCACTCGATCGTGCTGGTGCGCGGCGGCCGTGTCCGCGACCTCCCTGGTGTCCGCTACAAGATCATCCGTGGCGCGCTCGACGCCGCCGGGGTGAAGAACCGCAAGCAGGCCCGCAGCCGGTACGGCGCCAAGGCCGACAAGTGAAGGGCTGACTGCCGATGTCCCGCAAAGGTCCCGCTCCTCGCCGCGAGCTCGTCGCCGACCCGATCCACCAGTCGGTCCTCGTCACCCAGCTCATCAACAAGGTCATGCTGCACGGCAAGCGCAGCATCGCCGAGAAGATCGTGTACGACGCGATGGCCGCCATCGAGGCCAAGACCGGTGATCCGGCGCTCGACACCGTGAAGCGGGCCGTCGAGAACGTGCGCCCGCCGCTCGAGGTGCGCAGCCGCCGCGTGGGCGGCGCCACCTACCAGGTGCCGGTCGAGGTGCGGCCGCGCCGGTCCACCACGCTCGCCATCCGCTGGCTCGTCGACTTCTCGCGCGACCGTCGCGAGAAGACCATGGCCGAGCGCCTCGCCAACGAGCTCATGGACGCCGCGAACGGCCTGGGTGCCGCCATGAAGAAGCGCGACGACATGCAGAAGATGGCCGAGTCGAACCGCGCCTTCGCCCACTACCGCTGGTGACCGCCGGCCCGGGTGCGGGCCGTTCACGAGTGCACTAAGGTCGACCCCAACCGATTCCGACGGGAGGGGGCCCGATGCACGTCCAGTCGATCCTCGCCGCCAAGGGCACCGATGTGGCGGTCGTGGCGCAGACCGCCACCTTGGCCGACGCCGCTCAGCAGCTGCGCGACCGCGGCATCGGCGCACTCGTCGTGTCGGGTGACGGCTCGGCCATCGAGGGCATCGTCTCCGAGCGCGACGTCGTGCGTGCCCTGGCGGCCCACGGAGCCAGCGCGCTCGGCCGCACCGTCGGCTCCACGATGTCCACCGACGTCGTCACCTGCACCGCCTCCGACCCGGTCGAGCGGCTCATGTCGCTGATGACCGAGCGCCGCATCCGGCACCTGCCGGTGGTCGACGAGGCCGGGCGGCTGGCCGGGATCATCTCGATCGGCGACGTCGTGAAGAGCCGCCTCGGCGAGCTCGAGAACGAGAACAAGGCGCTGTTCGACTACATCACCCACGGCCGCTGATCGACCGCCGGCGAGGGCGCTGAACAGGGCCGGGACGCCGGTACACTCGAACGCTGCGCTGCGGCGATCGTCGTCGCACGCGCCCCTGTTCGACCCCCTCGCACGTACGGAAGCGGATTCATCATGGCCAAGCGGGAGTTCCCTCTCGAGCGCACGCGCAACATCGGCATCATGGCCCACATCGATGCCGGCAAGACCACCACCACCGAGCGGATCCTGTACTACACCGGCAAGAGCTACAAGATCGGTGAGGTCCACGACGGCGCCGCCACGATGGACCACATGGCCCAGGAGCAGGAGCGTGGCATCACGATCACGTCCGCGGCCACCACCTGCGTGTGGAACGACCACCGCATCAACATCATCGACACGCCGGGCCACGTCGACTTCACCATCGAGGTCGAGCGCTCGCTGCGTGTGCTCGACGGCGCGGTGACGGTGTTCGACTCGGTGGCGGGCGTCGAGCCCCAGACCGAGACGGTGTGGCGTCAGGCCAACAAGTACCGCGTGCCGCGGATCTGCTTCGTCAACAAGATGGACCGGATCGGCGCGAACTTCTACCGCACCGTCGAGATGGTCAAGGATCGCCTCGAGGCCGTCCCGGCCGTCATCCACCTGCCCGTCGGCGCCGGTGGTGCCGAGGTGTCGACGCCGTTCGTGGGCCTCGTCGACCTGGTGAAGATGAAGGCGCTCATCTGGCGCGACGAGGAGCTCGGCGCGAAGTGGGACGAGGTCGACATCCCCGCCGACATGGTCGACCAGGCCAACGAGTACCGCGAAGCGATGATGGAGACGATCGCCACGCAGGACGAGGCGCTGATGGACGCCTACCTCGGCGGC
>JALOLG010000279.1 GCA_025456105.1 Ilumatobacteraceae bacterium
GCGCACCAGCCCGAGCGCGGCCTCGAGCGCCCGGCTCGGCTGGACGGTGTCCCAGGCCGCAGCCGCGTCGGCGACGGCCTCGGCCGCGAGCGCGGCGAGCGGGCTGTCGGACGACGGTGCCGGACCGACGCCGTCGCACTTCTTGCCCACCACCGTGGCCACGCGGGCCGCGAGGTTGCCGAGGTTGTTCGCCAGGTCGGCGTTGTACCGACCCACGAGCCCCTCGTGGGTGAAGTCGCCGTCGTTGCCGTACGCCGTGTCGGCGAGCACGTAGTACCGGAAGCCGTCGACCCCCACGGTGTCGACCAGATCGAGCGGGTCGACCACGTTGCCCGTGCTCTTGGCCATCTTCTCGCCACCCACGAGCAGCCAGCCGCCGATGGCCCACCCCTGGGGTGGCTCGATGCCCGCCGACAGCAGCATGGCCGGCCAGTACACGCAGTGCTGGCGCACGATGTCCTTGCCGATGAGGTGGTAGTCGACCGGCCACCAGTCGCGATAGCGATCGGTGCCGTCGCCGAAGCCCACCGCCGAGAGGTAGTTGGTGAGCGCGTCGAACCACACGTAGGTGACGTGCGTCGGGTCCCAGGGGAGCGGGATGCCCCACGAGAGGCTGGTGCGCGAGATCGAGAAGTCGCGCAGCCCGCTGCGGATCAGGCCGAGCGCCTCGTTGCCCCGGAACTCGGGCACCATCGCGCCGGGGTGCGCGCCGTACCAGTCGAGCAACCGGTCCTGGAACCGCGAGAGGCGGAAGAACCAGTTCTCCTCCTCGACCGTGTCGACCGGGCGCTTGTGGATCGGGCAGCAGTCGCCGTCGATCAGCTCGTCGTCGGTGTAGTACTCCTCGCACGAGACGCAGTACTTGCCGCGGTACGTGTCGAGCTCGATGTCGCCGGCGTCGTAGCAGCGCTGGAGCAGCTCGGTGACCGCGGCGGCGTGGCGCGGCTCGGTGGTGCGGATGAAGTCGTCGTGGGCGATCCCGAGCCGCTGCCACGCCGCCTCGAACTGCGGGGCGATCGAGTCGGCGAACTCCTTGGGGGTCATCCCGGCGGCGTCGGCGGCCTGCTGGATCTTGAGGCCGTGCTCGTCGGTGCCGGTGAGGTACTTCACGTCGTCGCCGAGGAGCCGGTGCCACCGGCACAGCGCATCGCCGACGATCGTGGTGTACGCGTGGCCGAGGTGCGGCTTGGCGTTCACGTAGTAGATCGGCGTCGTGGCGTAGAACCGGCTCACCCGGAGCACGCTAGCGACGGCGGGTCGCCGTAGCGTCGGGCGTATGCCGAGCGAGTTCGAGGTCGCCACCGCCGTGTCCCGCCAGGGCACGGGCCGCTACCAGGGCGAGATCCTCGACGGATGGGACATCGGCGGCAACGCCAACGGGGGCTACGTGCTCGCGATCGCTGCTCGGGCGATGGCCGCCGAGGTGGGTCGGCCCCCGCTCACCGTCACGGCCCACTACCTCGCGCCGGCGCCGCCCGGCCCCTGCGAGGTCGACGTCGAGGTGCACCGCAGCGGACGTCGCACCGCCACCGTCGGCGCCGCGCTCCGGCAGGGCGATCGGACGCTGATCCAGGTGCTCGGGACGTTCGCCGACCCGGCTCCCTCGGGGGTCGACCTGCGCGACGGCGCGCCGCCGGAGCTGCCGCCGTTCGAGTCGTGCACCCGCTCCACCACCGCCGATCCCGGGTTCGTGCCGCCCATCCAGGACCGGCTCGACAGCCGGCTGCGCCCGGGCGACGCCGCCTTCCGGGTGGGCGAGCCGACGGGGCGCGCCGAGATGGCCGGCTGGTTCGCGCTCGGCGACCACGGCCCGATCGACGCCCTCGGCCTGCTGCTCGCGAGCGATGCGTTCCCGCCGGCGGTGTTCAACTCCGGTCTGCCCGTGGCGTGGGTGCCCACGCTGGAGCTGACCGTGCACGTGCGGGCGGTGCCCGTCGAGGGCCCGCTCGCCTGCGTGTTCCGCACCCGCTTCGCGGCCGACGGGTTGCTCGAGGAGGACGGCGAGCTGTGGGACGGTGCCGGGCGGCTGGTGGCGTTGAGCCGTCAGCTCGCGCTCATGCCGCGCGGCTGAGACGGCGCGCGCCCACGCGGGTGCCGACCGCGAACGAGCCCGCGGCGACGGTCATGGTGGCCATCCCGGCGGCTGTGCGACGGATCACCTGCTTGCTGCGCTGGCTGAAGTGCACGACGGGCCAGCCGTGCATGCGGGCGTGCCGCTCGAGCCGTCCGTCGGGGTTCACGACGACGGGGTGGCCGACGGCTCGGAGCATCGGCAGGTCGCTCGCCGAGTCGCTGTAGGCGTAGCACTGCAGCAGGTCGAGGCCCTCCCAGCGCGCGAGCTCCTCGATGGCCTCCACCTTGCCCGGCCCGTAGCAGAACGGCCCGGCGAGGCGGCCGGTGTACACGCCGTCGACCACCTCGCCGCGTGTGCCGATGCCGCCGGTCATGCCGAGCGACAGGGCGAGCGGTGCCACGATCTCCTGCGGCGCGGCCGACACGATGTAGGTGGCGCGCCCGGCGTGGCGGTGCAGGTCGAGGAGCCGTCGTGCCTCGGGGCGGATCTTGCCGAGCAGCGTCGGCAGGACGCGCTCGTTGAGGGCGGACAGGTCGTCCTGGCGGATGCCGGCCACGAACCGCAGGGCGCGGTCCTTCACGGCGTCGGTGGTGTCGTCGCTCGCGCCGCGCAGGCGGAACGTGGCGGCGCCGACGGAGTCGCGGACGAACTCGCGGGTGGGGATCATGCCGGCCGACCGGGCCGCGACGGCCAGCGTGAAGGCCGATGATCCGGCGATGAGGGTGCGGTCGAGGTCGAAGAACGCCGCCGTCGGCCCACGACCTGCGACCTCGACGAACTCACTCATCGGCGTCGAGGGTACCCACCGCTGCCTGGTACACGGTGTTGCGTGCCACCCCGAGCTGCTCGGCGACGCGGGCGACGGCGTCGCGAGTGGAGCACCCGCCGGCACGGGCGGCGGCGAGCGCGGCGCGGATCTCGGCGGTCGTCGGTGGGGCGGCGCGGGCTGCCCCGCCCAGCACGATCACGTACTCGCCGCGGGGCTCGCCCACCTCGATCGTGCCGAGCGTGCCTCGCACGACCTCCTCGTGCAGCTTGGTCAGCTCGCGGGCGACCGCGACGGGGCGATCGGGCCCGCACGCCGCGAGCAGGTCGGCGAGGGTGCGGGCGATGCGGTGAGGGGCCTCGTAGAGCACGGTGGTGCGGGGCTCGGCAGCCACGTTCGCGATCCGCTCCGCCCGCTCGCGGCCCGAGCGGGGGAGGAACCCCTCGAACACGTACCGAGCCGTCGGGAGCCCGCTGATCACGAGTGCCATCACCTCCGCCGACGGGCCCGGCACGGCCGACACCGCGTACCCCTCGTCGAGCACCGCGCGCACGAGTCGCTCGCCGGGGTCGGACACCCCCGGCGTGCCCGCGTCGGTCACGAGCGCGACGTCGTCGCCCCCGGCGAGCACCGCGAGCACCTCGTCGACCCGATCGAGCTCGGTGTGCTCGTTGCAGACGGCGAGACGCCGTCGCCCGATCCCGGCGTGCTCGAGCAGGCGGCCGGTGCGGCGGGTGTCCTCGCAGCAGATGAGCGCGGCCCGGCCCAGGGCCTCGCTCGCA
>JALOLG010000280.1 GCA_025456105.1 Ilumatobacteraceae bacterium
ACCGGGGTGGCGCACGAGCACCCCGAGGGCGCCGAGACCACCCGACGACGACCCGAGCACGGCGCTCGTCGGTGGTGACGACCACCCGGCACGGTGCGCGTGCTCGAGCACGGCGGCGACGTCGGCCACGTCGGCCACGCCCCAGCCGCCCCGGAGCGCCTGCTGGTGCGTCCGACCGTGCCCGGTGGATCCACGGGGATCGGGCACGAGCACGTCCCAGCCGCGCGACCACCAGAACGCGACGCGCGGGTGGAACGTCACCTGCCACTGGTCGGTCGGTCCGCCGTGCAGCGCCACGAGCACCCGGCCCGATCCCGATCCGTAGCGGCGCACCGGGACGTCGCCCGCCGGGCCGGCGACCACGATCGCCTCGGGCTCGGGGAGGTCGAGCGCGTCCCACCCCGCGGCCGGTCCCACGGCGAGCACCCGCCGCGACCACGTCCCCGCGTCGTAGGCGACGACCTGGGTCGGCGTCCGGGCGCCGGAGCGCAGCGCGGTCACGACGTCGCCGACCCAGCGCACCTGGCCGTGCACGCCCCGGGCCACGTCGGTGGTGGTGCCCGACGCCAGGTCGTGGACGCACAGCCGGCCGAACCCGTCCTCGTTGCGCGTGAACGCCACCTGCCGGCCGTCGGGCGACCAGGCGTAGGAGCACTGGCCCGCGCCCCACGTGGGGCCGGCGTGCTCGTGGGGCTCGGCGACGAGCGGCTCCTCGTCGCGCCAGACGTTGAGCCAGCCGGTGTCGTCGCGCACCGACCACACGACGCCTGCCGGGTCGATGCGAGGCTGCTGGGCCGCGCCCGCGGGGCGGACCGTTCGGCGCGCACCCGACTCGATGTCGACCACCTCGATCCGTGCTGCGTCCCACGGCATGTCGGGGACGTCCCAGGCCT
The DNA here is from genome assembly GCA_025456105.1 of Ilumatobacteraceae bacterium. Lineage (GTDB taxonomy): Bacteria > Actinomycetota > Acidimicrobiia > Acidimicrobiales > Ilumatobacteraceae. Next base: position 894 of record JALOLG010000280.1, read on the forward strand.
GCCACACCACGCTGGTGCCACGGATCGACGGATCGAAGCAGAACCCCGCCGAGCCGCCGTCGAGACGGCGGGGGGTGCACTCGTCGAGGTCGACGCACCAGATCTCCGCGTCGTCGAGCTGGTAGGCGACATGTGATCCGCTCACGCACGGTGCGAGCGCCGACCGGTCGGGACCGTGGGACGTGATCCGTCGGGGCGCGCCGGCGTCGAGCCGCTGCACCCACAGCTCGCCGTCGGCCGCCGCGTGCACGATGCCCGAGCCGTCGGCCAGCCAGTCGAAGCACCCGCCGCCGAACCCCCGCCCGGTGGACGGCGGCGGCCAGGTGGTGAGCACCCGCTCCGGCCCGCCGTCGACGGGCACCACCACGATCGCCGCGTGCGACCCGGCGCGGACGGCGAGCGCGACGAGCGACCCGTCGGGTGACGGACGGGGCTCGGTGAGGTCGCGTCCGGCGACGCACAGCTCGGCCGAGATCTCCCGGGAAGGTCCGTCCATGCCGCGGACTGTACGGTTCGCGGCATGGCCGAGCCGCGACGTCCCGACCGCAACCTCGCTCTCGAGCTCGTCCGCGTCACCGAGTCGGCGGCGATGGCCGCTGCCCGCTGGGTGGGCCGCGGCGACAAGCTCGGGGCCGACGCCGCCGCCGTCGACGCGATGCGCGTGGTGCTCTCCACGGTGCAGATGGACGGGATCGTCGTGATCGGCGAGGGCGAGAAGGACGAGGCCCCGATGCTCTACAACGGCGAGCGGGTCGGCGACGGCGGCGAGCCGCTCGTCGACGTGGCGGTCGACCCCATCGACGGCACCACGCTCACGGCGCAGGGCAAGACCAACGCCCTGTCGGTCATCGCCGTGGCCGAGCGCGGCGCGATGTTCGATCCGGGTCCGTCGTTCTACATGAACAAGATCGCCGTCGGTCCCGACGTCGCCGGCTCCATCGACATCACGGCGAGCCCCACGCAGAACCTGCGGTGGATCGCCAAGGCCAAGCGCGCGAGCGTCCGCGACCTCACGGCCGTGATCCTCGACCGCCCCCGCCACGCCGACCTGATCGCCGAGGTGCGCGCGTCGGGCGCCCGCATCCGCCTCATCACCGACGGCGACGTCTACGGCGCGATTGCGACGTCGTGGCCCGACGCCGGCGTCGACGTGCTGTTCGGCGTCGGCGGCACGCCCGAGGGCGTCATCTCCGCCGCCGCGCTCACCTGCATGGGCGGCGAGATCCAAGCCACCCTCGCGCCGCAGAGCGACGCCGAGCTGGCGGCCGTCACCGCTGCCGGCATGGACCTCGGGCACGTGTACACGTGCGACGAGCTGGTGCGCCCCGACAACTGCTTCTTCGCCGCCACGGGCCTCACCGACGGCCAGCTGCTGCGCGGCGTCCGCTTCGACCACCACAGCGTGCGCACCCAGAGCCTCGTGATGCGGTCGCGCAGCGGCACGGTGCGCCTCGTCGACGCCATCCACCGGGTGGAGAAGCTGTCGGAGTTCAGCGAGGTCGACTACACCTGAGCGCGCCGGCGCGGCTCAGCGGCGCTGCACGAGCCCGGCGACGAACCGGCTCACCGGGCGCGGCGTGACACCGCTGATGGCCACCGTGGCCTTGTAGATCGCACCCGGCACCGACACGACCTTGCCGGCGACGGTGTCGCGCAGGCCAGCCTGGGCCACCTCGTCGGCGGTGGTCCACACGAAGCCGGGCATCTGCTCGATGTACGACTCGGTGGAGCTCACCGACTGGAACTCGGTGCGAGTGAGGCCCGGGCACAGCGCCGTGGCCACCACGCCCGTTCCCTTCAGCTCGGCGTGGATGCTCTCGGTGAAGCTGGTGACGAACGCCTTCGTGGCCGCGTACACGCCGAGGTTCGGCGCCGACTGGAAGCTCGCCACGCTCGACACGTTGAGAACCCAGCCGCGGCCGCGGGGCACCATCGCTCCCACAGCCGCATGGGTGAGGCGCGTGAGCGCCACGACGTTGAGCTCGATCTCGTCGGTGAGTCGCTCCACGTCCTGCTCGTGGAACGGCCCCGACGTGCCGAACCCGGCGTTGTTCACGACGAGGTCGACCGGCTGCGTCGACGATCCGATGCGTGCCGTCACCACCGCCTGGCCCGACCGCGTGGTGAGATCGGCCTCGAGCACCTCGAAGCCGTCGTACTGCTCGGCGATCGCCGCGAGGCGGTCGCGCCGCCGGGCCACCAGCACGGCCGGCACGCCGGCGCGCCCCAGCTCGTGGGCGATCGCCTCGCCGATGCCGCTCGACGCTCCCGTCACCAGGGCCGAGGTGAACGGGTAGCCGGCCACCCGCGCCTCAGATCACCGTCTCGCCGGCCGTGCGGATCCGCGCGACGGCTCGACGCAGCGCGGCCTCGGCCTGCAGGTCGTGCTCGTGGCGCAGGGCCTGCTCGGCCCGCTCCATGGCACGCCGGGCCCGCTCGACGTCGATGTCGCGCCGCAGCTCGGCGACGTCGGACAGGATCGCGACCCGGTTGTCGATCACCTCGACGAAGCCGCCGTGCACCGCCACGTGGGTGATCGAGCCGTCCTCGTGGTGGATGCGCGTGTGGTTCTCGGTGAGCGCCCCGACGAACGGGGCGTGGCCCGGCTGGAACGCGATCTCGCCGGCGCCGAGCGTGCGCGTGACGACCATGACGGCCTCACCGGAGAACAGCACGCGCTCCGGCGAGACGATCTCGGCCGTCATCGTTGCGCTCATGCGCTCTC